>JAHEIA010000373.1 GCA_024639625.1 Chromatiales bacterium | reverse complement strand
TCCCTTCGGCCACGCTGCGCGACGGAACAAGACATGCGGGAACTCTACACCAAGGATGCGCGGTTTGCGCAGTGGTCCGCCGCGAATGCCATCGTTTCGCCACGCTTCACCACCCGGTTGTCCATTTCGGCAAGGGGACTGCCACCTCGCTGGGTTCTACTTTCCAGAGCGGCGCATTCGGGCCCTAGAGGAGGTACGCAGATGGTACAGCAGACGCAGTCAACGCCGGCGAGCTCCGGGTTTCAAACGAGGAACAGGGCGTTCCGCGCCGGGCCTCCTGGTGATCTACTGCTACGGGACCTCGGGATGACCCTGGTGCGGGGGGTGGGCGCCGGAATCGGCGGCGCATTGCTCCTCGCTTGCATCGTCTTTATGTTGGCGGACCCGGCGCAGGCCGCGGTCGAGGCGTCCGCTTCGGCGGACGCGTTGGAGACTCCGCGCAGCGGCCGTCTGTGGATCGGCACCTTGCCTGGCGGGGCCGTGCGGGACGCCCCGCTGTTGGCGACCGAAGTCGAGATGCACATCTCCGGGATGCTGGCGCGGGTAGCAGTGCGCCAGCGTTTCCGCAATCCCGGCGATGATTGGGCCGAGGGCATCTACGCGTTTCCCTTGCCGGAAAATGCAGCGGTCGACCGGATGCGGCTGCGTGTGGCCGAGCGGCTCATCGAAGGTGAGATCCGCGAGCGAAAGCAAGCACGAGAGCTCTATGCGGCGGCAAAGAGCTCCGGGCGCCGGGCCGCCCTGCTCGATCAAGAGCGGCCCAACCTGTTCACCACCTCGGTGGCCAACATCGGACCCGGAGAAACGATCAGCGTGGAGATCGAGTACCAACAGATCCTGCGTTACGAAGCTGGCCGCTTTCACCTGCGTTTCCCGCTGGTCGTAGGTCCGCGCTACATCCCCGGTCTCGCCGAGCCGGACGCGTTAGAGCCAGGCTTTGCGGGCAGCGGGTGGGCCTTGGGGACCGCCCAGGTCCCGGATGCCTCCCGGATCACCCCGTTGCTGGCAGAGCCGGCCGCGGGACCGCGCAACCCGGTGCAGATCCGCGTCATTCTCGACGCGGGTTTCCCCCTGCTCCGGCTGGACAGCCGCTACCATCCGGTGGAGGTCGTGCGCGACGGGCAGGGACGGCACCACATCGAACTGGCGCGGTCGGCGGTAGCGGCGGACCGGGACTTCGAATTGGTTTGGACCCCGGCGCTCGGCGCGGAGCCTCAGGGGGCCCTGTTCAACGAAAGCTGGGCAGGCGAGCACTACGCGCTGCTGATGGTGCTGCCGCCGACGCAGGCACAGGTTGCGCGCTCCGCAGGTCCGCGGGAACTGGTCTTCGTGGTGGACACTTCCGGCTCCATGCACGGGGCGTCGCTGCGCGAGGCGATTTCCGCGCTGCGTCTGGCGTTGCAGCGCCTAGCCCCGGGTGATCGATTCAATCTCATCCAGTTCAACGACCGGGCAGAGGCCCTGTTCGACGCGTCACTCCCTGCCAGCGACGCCAATCGCCGCCGAGCGTTGGCCTATCTGGATCGTCTCAGCTCCGGTGGTGGGACGGAGATGCTGCCCGCGCTGGAACTCGCCCTGGGCAGGGGCGCGGCGCCCGGGATGCTGCGCCAGGTGGTGTTTCTGACCGACGGCAGCGTGGGCAACGAGGCCGAGCTGTTCGCCTACATCAGGGGAAACCTGGGACCCAGCCGTCTGTTCACCATCGGTATCGGTTCTGCACCGAACTCCCATTTCATGACCCGCGCTGCAGCGGCCGGGCGTGGCACCTTCACCTATATCGGGAAGCCGGAGGAGGTCGCCGAACGGATGAATGGCCTGTTGCGCAAGCTCGAACGACCTGCCCTAACCGACATCCGGATCCAGGTGCCCGGTCCGGGCGAGACTGAGATTTGGCCGCGGCCCGTTCCGGACCTGTATGCGGGAGAGCCGGTACTGATCACGCTACGCAAGCCGCAGCCGGGCGGCGCGATCCGCTTGAGTGGAGACTACGCCGGGGTTCCTTGGGAGCGTCGCTTGCGCTTATCGGGTGGCAAGACCAGCCCGGGAGTGCATGCCCTCTGGGCCCGCGATAAGATCGCCTCCCTGATGGAAAAATCGTTTTCCGGCGCCGCGGAGGATCCCCAGGGAGTGCGCGACAAGGTGGTCGAAGTGGCCTTGCGGCACCGGATGGTGAGCAAGTACACCAGCCTGGTCGCGCTCGACCGGACCCCGGTGAGGCCGCCGGGGGAGGGGCTGCGGAGCGCCCCGGTGCCGCTAAACCTGCCTCACGGGTGGAGTGCGGAGAAGGTGTTCGGGGTCTTGCCGCAGACCGCCAGCGATGCGGGTATGCATGGGATGCTCGGCGCCTCGGGTCTGCTCGCGGTCTGGCTGCTGCGCCGCCGACGAGGCAATCGGCGGCGCAGCAGGGGGTGAGCGGGTGCTGCGCAAGGGGTTGCTTTTGCTGGCGTGTTGTTTCGCCGTGTGGCATCTCGGGCAGGCCGGCTACATCCACGCCAAGGCCGAGTTGGCGCAACGTCTGCTCGAACGTGCCTGGGAGAGGGCGCTGGTCGAGGGTTCCGCATCCCGACCCTGGCCGTGGGCGGATACGCAAGCCGTCGCCCGACTGCAGGTGCCGCGCCTGGGGATCGACCAGATCGTACTCTCAGGGGTCAGCGGCCGCAGCCTGGCATTCGGCCCAGGGCATCTGCCGTCGAGCGCGCATCCGGGCCGACCCGGCAACATGGTATTGGCCGGTCATCGGGATACTCATTTCAGATTTCTCAGGGAGTTACGGAGACAAGATAGAATCGAGGTTATATCGACAGATGGGCGGCGCCGCAGTTACAGGGTGGCCTCGCTGCGCGTCGCGCACGAGTCGGATACCTGGGTGCTGGCGGGTGGAGACGCGCCCTCCATCACACTGGTTACCTGCTACCCGTTCCTGACAGTGCGCCCCGGCGGGCCCCTGCGTTTCGTGGTGAGCGCGCTGGCGGAGGCAATCTGAGGCTGCCTGCCCAATCCCACTCCGGTTCGCTGTTCAGACGCTGCGCTCTTTCGATAGAATGCGCGGACGCAAGGCGCCGGCCGTAAGCCGGCCGCAAGTCGAATTCGGGTGCGAGGAGGTCGCATGCAAGTACCGCGGCGGAGGAAGGCCGAAGAAATCCTCTTGTTTGGTGTGATCTGGGGGCTGGTCGGTAGCATCTTTGGCGGCCTGTTCGTGGTCTTCCTGGAGGCGCTGCGCGGCGCCGGATATGCGCCTTTCGCCTTGATCGGAGCCGGCGCCCTCGCCGGATCGGTCGGCGCCGCGTTCTATGGGGCGATGCAGATCGCGATCCTCGGCACCTTGGCCGGGGTGATCGCGACCTTCGTCTATCTGGTCAGCGTCGGAGACCAAGCGAACGTGCTGGTAGTGTTCGCGGTTGCCGGCGCCGCGGGAGCAGTGCTCGGCGCCGGCTTTGGCGCCATGCATCTGTTTCTGATCCGCGGCGCCTTGTCCAAGGCGCTGGCGGGTCTCGCGGGGGGGCTGGCCGCAGCGCTGGTGCTCTGGCTGGTCCTGCAGCTGATTCCGCGGAATGTACCCATCCACATGTCGCTGCTGACCGGTGCCCTGGTTCCGATCACCGGCTACGTCTACGTGGCCCTGGTGGGGCGCTTCGAGGACCGGCTGGAGGGGCGGATTCCGCCCCCCGTAGTCGGTGCTGTCGTCGCCGCGATTCTTGCCGGCGTCATCGGGGCCAGCGTATGGGCGGTCGGAGGCACGGTGACCGGGACGCTCGATTCGGCGGTGCAGGAGACTATCGACCGGGCGCTTTCCCAGATGCCCGCGGCCTTGGTCGGGGGGGCACTCGGCGGTTTGCTGGCCGGCACCTTGCTCGCGCTGCAGCGGCAGCGCCGCCGGCCC
>JAHEIA010000372.1 GCA_024639625.1 Chromatiales bacterium | reverse complement strand
GGGAACCATCATCGGCATGGCCCAGGCGGTGGGCGAAACGGCGCCCCTGTTGATGATCGGTATGGTGGCTTTCATCGTCGATATACCGGGCGGTTTCGCGGACCCTTCCACCGCCTTGCCGGTGCAGATCTTTCTCTGGGCCGACAGCCCGGAGCGGGCCTTCGTGGAGAAGACCTCGGGCGCCATTATTGTGTTATTGAGCTTTCTTGTACTGATGAATGCCCTGGCGGTCATGCTGCGCCGGAAGTTCGAGCGCCGCTGGTGAGAGCCGACTGCGCAATTTTTCGTAGGATCATCGATTCAGAGGTGTGAAGCATGGAAATCGCCATTGAAGAAAAGAAGGGGGGGGCGTTGGCGGCTAGTCGTTCCGCTCTGGCCGCGGGCGCCAAGCGCGAAGCCACGGTGCCCAGGGAGGATCGCAAGACCGTGGGAGACGTCGCGGTGGAGAATCCACGCATGACCTGCCGCGAGGTGAACGTCTATTATGGCGACAAGCAAGCCATCAAGGACGTGTCCCTGGACATCGGGCGCAATGAGGTTGTCTCCATGATCGGGCCCTCCGGCTGCGGCAAGTCCACCTTTCTGCGTTGCCTGAATCGCATGAACGATACCATCGACGGTTGTCGTGTCACGGGGTCGATCCGCATTGACGATAACGATATCTACGACAAGCGGATGGACGTGGTGCTGCTGCGCGCCCAGGTAGGGATGGTGTTTCAGAAGCCCAACCCGTTTCCCAAGTCCATCTACGAGAATATTGCCTATGGACCGCGCATTCACGGTCTGGCCAGGCAGAAGGAGGAACTGGACGAGATCGTCGAGAAGTCGATGCAACGGGCAGGTCTGTGGGAGGAGGTGAAGGACCGGCTCGATCAGCCCGGGACGGGGCTCTCCGGCGGCCAGCAACAACGCCTGTGTATCGCGCGCGCCATCGCGGTGAGCCCGGAGGTGATCCTCATGGACGAGCCCTGCTCAGCCCTGGATCCCATCGCCACCGCTCGGATCGAGGAATTAATCGACGAGCTGCGGGAGCACTACAGCATTGCGATCGTCACCCATTCCATGCAACAGGCGGCGCGGGTGTCGCAGCGCACAGCCTATTTTCATCTCGGCGATCTGATCGAAGTAGGGGAGACCGACCAGATCTTTACCAACCCGCGCCACCAACTCACCGAAGATTACATCACCGGTCGTTTCGGTTGACACCCGGGCCAACGGAGAACACAGGATGAACAAGATGACCGAGGGCCACACAGTCAAGCGGTACGACGGCGAAATGACTCACCTGCACCAACTGGTGCTGGAAATCGGGAACTTGGTCTGTGATCAGCTTGACCGGGCGGTGCAGACCTTGAAAGAAGAGGACCCGAACGAAGCGCGGGCGGTGATCGAGCGCGACAAGCAGGTAAACCAACTCGACGTACAAGCGGAAGAGGCGCTTATTACACTCATCGCCAAACGGCAACCGGTGGCCAAGGACTTGCGTGAATTGATCACGGTGAACCGCATCGTTACCGATCTCGAAAGGGTCGGGGACGAGGCCCGCAAGATTGCCAGCCTGACCATCTGCTTCTACGATAATGATGCGAGCAGGCCGAACCCCCAGATGACGCGGGACATCATGTCGATGACCGAATTCGTCAAACAGATGGTGCGCAACAGTGTCGAGTCGTTTGATGAGCTGGATCTGCAGAAGGCCGTCGATGTCATCCGGGTCAATGAAGACCTGGAGAATGAGTTCAAGTCGGCCCTGCGTACGCTATCCACTTTCTTGATCGAGGACGGGCGCAACATCGGGCACGTGGTTCACGTGGTCTTGGGGTTGCGCGCGCTGGAGAGGATCGGCGGTCATGCCAAGAACATCGCCGGTTACGTGGTCTTCCTGGTCAAGGGCAAGGACGTGCGGCACGAACCCTTGGAAGCCGTGCTTGCGGAGGTAGGCCCGGGTTCCGCTTTTCGGTAGTGCGCTGATTCCGCTGCCCGTCACATGCAGCAGGCTCCGCTCGGCAGCGTGATCATAGAATTATCATGCATCCGTAATACCTCCGTAATACTCCTCACGCAGACTCGAGCCATGGTTTCCTCCGGGAGAGAGACAATGACGAGGGTCGTGAGCAACGAAAGCGGTGAGGTAATCTTGGTGGCAGTGGATTTTTCTGCAAGCTCCGAGTCGGCCCTGCTGTTGGGAGCCAAGCTGGCGGCCGGCTCAGCCACTCCGCTGGTCGTGCTGCACGTGGCCCACGACCCGGCGGACCACCCGGGTACCTATCCGCGGACGGGGCCCCAAGACCTGTTGTTGCCCCTCAGCGAGATTGCCGTCCGTATGCTCGACGAGTACGTGGAAAGCATGCGCCAGAAGCACCCCGAAGTGCAGGCGCTCGCCGAGGTTCGCAAGGTGGTGGTCGGCGGGATACCGGAGACGCGCATCGTCGAGGTCGCCGAGAGATTGTCCGCCAAGGCAATCCTGGTTGGCAGTCACAGCCGCTCGGGTCTGGCGAAGCTGCTGTCCGGGTCGGTATCCGAAAAGGTGGCCCAGCACAGCAGGATACCGGTTACCGTAGTGCACTCCCATGAGGAAGCCTGGGACTGCGCCGGAAAGACGCCGGCGGAAACTCGGCCCGCAACCGAGGGTCCGCTGACAGCGGCAGCCCACTAATTTTTTTTAGCGCCTACGCGACCTAGAGTGGGGACCAACGGGTTCCCCACAGGGCACCGAGACTCGCTCACGGTGCCTATTTTTTTGTCCACAGTGGAAAACCGCAGGCGGGCCGGGCGGTCGCTCGCCATCCCTTCGCGTCAGTTTCCCCCTCGGCACGCCCAGTTCGTGCGGACACCGCAGACGGGTTCTGCGGCGCTAAGATCGCCTACCGGTAATCGGCGCGACCTCCCTCCGGACCGTCAATAATAGTTGACTGCAGAGCTTGGTTAAGCGACAATACCTTACGAATTTACTAGGAATACGGACCCAGGGTTGAACCCAGCCCGAACTTTGTAGAAGAGGAGAAAGACATGCAGTTGCCAGAACGAGACGGTGACGGATATCTCGCCGACATGAGTGAATGGACCCCGGAGATCGGCCGCTTTATGGCGGAGAAGGATGGTGTGGTATTGGATGATGAGAAGTGGGGTCACATCGTCAAGGCGCGGGAGTACTTCGAGGAGTTTTCGGTCGTTCCGCCAATCCGCAAGTTCGCAAAATATGTTGGTGAGGACCAGAAGAACATGTTCAAGGTGTGGATGACCGGCCCGATGAAACCCATTACGAAGTATGGTGGCTTGCCCAAGCCGACCGGTTGTGTTTGATCGTTCGCGGCGCAGAAAGCAACGGCCTCCCGGCAGCGGGAGGCCGCATCACAGAAGCACACGCTCGAGGGTAGCTACCCCTCCACCCGCGGGCCCTGCGAGAGCAGAATTGCTTCGCTCGATTGGGCCTCTCGAATGCTAGATCATGGCGTAGCGGCTGCAATACGCGACGGCCAGCGGCAACGGAGCCCGCGGAATCCCAGCCCGAAGCAGATGTTGGCTAGGCCCGTGCGGCACCGAGTTGAACCCAGCAACTCCGCAGCGGGGCGGTTCCGCCGATCTGGGGGACCCGGTTATGACCGTTCGCCGTCGCCTGGGCATGCTCCTCCTCCGATCTCTTCCTAGCCTCTAACTTGTGTTGCGGGGCGCCGACGCGTTCGGGACACGGTCCTCTAGCCGAAATTTGGTTTTTCTCGGGCCGGGGGCCGCAATGGTACCCGCTTCCTCTACCCGAGCCGCGCCGTGCAGAGACTCCGCATGACCCGGGGAACCGGCGGATGGGGCGTGCCTCCCATGCGGTGTGGCATTGCATTCGCGGTGCGATCAGCTAAGGTATGAACTGGAGCAAGATTGCAATAAGAAGATCCGG
>JAHEIA010000028.1 GCA_024639625.1 Chromatiales bacterium | reverse complement strand
AACAATCTGGAAAGCGACCGCGTCGATGCCGCCAACGGCTTGCGCGAGATTATCAGCGACGTCTCGCAGCGGGTGGAAAGCCTGGCCGGCCATAGCCACGACGCCGAGGCGCGCAGCGCCGAACCGCAAGCGACCGCGCAGAGCCCGAAGCCGACTGAATCCGCCGCTGGGGTCGAACCGCCGACAGCCGCGAAACCTACGCAACCGGTTGCAGGGGGCGAGCCATCCGAATCCGACTCGCCCGGGGGAAACGCGGGAGCAGTGGCCGCAGCGTCGGTAGCGGTCGCCTTGCCGGAAACCGGCAGGACCGATAGCCGCGAGACGACCGGATCCGTCGCCCCGGGCGCCAACCAGCCCGTTCCGCGCGCTGCGGCAGCAGCAAATCCAGGCGGCGATTGGATGCTCAGCTTGATTGCGCTGCGCAACAAGGAGGCCGCGGACCGGCTGTTGGCCAAGGGGCGGGCACTCGATATCCCCGTCGAGCAGGTCGAGGTCTCTGCCCGAGGCAAGCCCCTATGGCGTCTCCAGGTGACGGGTTTCGACAGTGCGCAGAGTGCTGCCAGCTACGGGGAGCAGATCAAGGGCAAGCTGGGCCTGAAGGAATTCTGGGTCAGCCGCCGCTGATCGGGCGCGCTCCCCTGCAGCGAGGTGAGCGCCGCTAGGCGGCACCTGTTCAGGGGGCGGTATCGGGCCCGAGCTCGCGGCGTTCGCGCACCGCGGAGGACAGCAAGCGCAGCAGCGGCACTGTGTCATCCCAACCGATACAGGCATCGGTGATACTTTGCCCGTAGACCAAGTCCTCCCCTTGGCGCCAGTTCTGTCTCCCCGCTACGAGGTGGCTTTCGATCATCGCGCCGATGATGCGGCTGTCCCCGCGTGCGATCTGTCCCGCCACGTCTGCTCCGACCTTGCGTTGCCTGTCGTGCAATTTGCGGCTGTTGGCGTGGCTGAAATCGATCATGATGCGCGCCGGCAAACCGGCCCGCTCCATCTCTTCCGCCGCGATATCCACGCTTTCCGCATCGTAATTCGGCCGTTTGCCTCCGCGCAGGATGACATGGGTGTCCGCGTTGCCAGCGGTGTTGAAGATGGCGGACTGCCCCGCCTTGGTGACGGACAGAAAATGGTGTGGCACGGCTGCCGCGCGCATGGCATCGATGGCGATCTGCAGATTGCCGTCGGTTCCGTTCTTGAATCCCACCGGACAGGAGAGGCCAGAGGCGAGTTCCCGATGGCCCTGACTTTCCGTGGTGCGCGCGCCGATCGCACCCCAGCTGATCAGGTCCGAGATGTATTGCGGGCTGATCAGGTCCAGATATTCGGTCCCTGCGGGAACGCCGAGGTTGTTCACATCGAGCAGCAACTGGCGCGCCAGCAGCAGACCCTTGTTGATCTCGAAGCTGCCGTCCAGTTTCGGGTCGTTGATTAGCCCTTTCCAGCCCACCGTGGTGCGGGGTTTCTCGAAGTAGACGCGCATGATGATCAGCAGGTCTTCGCGCAGTTCCTCGCGCAGCTGCTTGAGGCGGCCCGCGTAATCCCGGGCAGCCTCGATATCGTGCACCGAACAAGGCCCGGTAATGACGATCATCCGATCGTCCCGACCGTGCAGGATGTTGTGCAGCGCTTGGCGGGTTTCGAATACCGTCTTCGAGGCCTCGTCGGTAATCGGAAAAGCCTGATGGGCCTCGGACGGCGAGATCACACGCTTGATGGTTCTGATGCGGAGGTCGTCTGTATGGTATTTCATGCCAAGCTCTGCTCTACCGGGGCGATGGGGGTGCGCAGCTGGTGTGCCCCGACGCTGTCGTTCCCCCGGATACGGAAAAGGTGCACATTATACATGTTCGACGAGGCGCGGGTGTGGTGGGCCGCGGGCGGGGCGGCCGTACGATACCCGCGCGCAATCCCAGGGTCTGCGGAGGCGCATTTTCGCGCCGGGAGTGTGACCGGGACGGCGCGGAAACGCGGCGCAATATCCGCTACACTATGCCACTGTAGAGTGGCTTTCGATGAAGGAGTAGGCTCATGTTGTTGCGGCGCATAACAGTGATTTCCCTGATCTTGCTTTTCGCCAGTGCCCTGGGGGCTTGCGGCGGCGGCGGGGCCGACGTGAAGGCGGTGACCACCACGACGACCATGGGCCAGGAGCTACAGGATCTCGAGAAGGCCCACAAGGACGGTCTCATCAGCGACAGCCAGTACGACAAGGCAAAGAGAGACATTCTCGACCGCTATAAATGATCTTCGCGGTGCGCCGCCTGGCGGGTCTGGCGCGGGCGGCGCATATTCGTAAGAGAGGTTCATCGTGCATCGACTCCTTATGATTTTTTTGGGGCTCGGGGTGGTTCCCGGGCTGAGTGCCGGAGAAAACGTTTATCGGTGGGTCGACGCCGAAGGCAATGTGACCTATTCGTCGCAAGCCCCCGTTGGGGCGGCGGATGTGCGCGAAATCGAGATTGATCCGGGGCCCACGGACGAGCAGCGCGAACAGGCGGAGGCGCGGTTGCAGCGTTCGCTGGAGATCATAGAAGAGACGGAAGAGGCCCGCAGCGAGGCGATGCAGCAGCGCAGTGAGCAGGTCCGCGAGGCTGAAGAAGCGCTGACACAGGCGGAGCAGGACCTGGAGGAGGCGAAGCGGGTCCGGCCCAGCGATTGGATCCTCGGCTACCGCACCAGCGGTATGCGGAAGCCGGAATACTACGAGCGCGTGAAGGAAGCAGAAGCAGCGGTCGAAGAGGCGCGACACCGGCTGAAGAAGGTCCGCTGAGGCGCCGAGGCCAGATTACCGAATCCCAGCGGCGACCCGGCGGGAGAGCGCCCAGACGCTCACTCCCAACGGCTTAGTAGCGCAAAACCATGCACTCTGCACCGGGCTTTTTGTTGCCTAAACCGCTCCCCACCCCGTCCTTGCTCGAGCGCCGAGAGCCGGCGCCCTTCCTGCCGATGACGCGGGCCGAAATGACCGCCCTGGGTTGGGATCGGTGCGATGTCGTTCTGATCACCGGGGATGCCTACGTAGACCATCCGAGTTTCGGCATGGCGCTGGTCGGCCGCCTGCTCGAGGCACATGGTCTTCGCGTCGGCATCATAGCGCAGCCCGACTGGCACAGCGCCGTGGATTTCCGGCGCCTCGGCAGACCCGGACTGTTCTTCGGGGTCACCGCCGGGAACATGGATTCCATGGTCAATCGCTACACCTCGGAACGGCGGACTCGCAACGATGACGCGTACACTCCCGATGGCCAGCCTGGTCGTCGGCCCGACCGGGCCGTAATGGTATACGCGCAGCGCTGCCGCGAGGCGTTCCACGGTGTACCCGTGGTCCTCGGTGGCATCGAGGCGAGTTTGCGCCGCATCGCACACTTCGACTACTGGTCGGAGAAGGTCCGACGTTCGGTTCTGCTGGATGCCAAGGCCGAGCTGCTGCTGTACGGAAACGCCGAGCGCGCGTTGGTTGCGCTGGCGTCTCGGCTTGCCGGCGGGGAGGCGATCGCAGAGATCACCGATTTGCGGGGCAGCGCCTATCTGCGTCGCGGGTTACCGCTGGGCTGGGAAGAGAGCGACGCCACCGAGGTGGATCGACCGCGCTCGGTGGAGCGGCGCTATCCCGACCCCTATGCATCCGGTCAGCGCTGTGCGATCGGGCAAGGGTCCGCGAGCGCGGGGCCGGCGCCCGGGCGTAGTTCGGATCTTCGGGCGGGTCGGCGGACAGTCGTGCGGCTCCCGAGTTTCGAGCAAGTGGCGAGCGATCCCACGCTCTACGCTCACGCGTCGCGGGTATTCCATCTGGAAACCAATCCGGGAAACGCGCGCCCTCTGGTGCAGGCCCATGGAGATAGGGATCTGTGGTTGAACCCGCCTCCGGTTCCCCTGACCAGTGCCGAGCTCGACCAGATCTACGAGCTTCCGTACGCGCGGGCGCCACACCCGAGATATCGCGGCTGTCGAATCCCGGCCTGGGAGATGATTCGCTTCTCAGTCAACATCATGCGGGGTTGCTTCGGCGGCTGTACCTTCTGTTCCATCACCGAGCACGAAGGTCGCGTGATCCAGAGCCGCTCGGAAGGCTCGGTGTTGCGTGAGATCGAGCGGATCCGGGATCACACTCCCGGGTTCACCGGGGTGATCTCCGACCTCGGCGGTCCGACGGCGAATATGTACCGTATGCGCTGCAGGAGTAAGCAGATCGAGGAGGTATGCCGGCGGCTCTCTTGCGTCCACCCGGGGATTTGCCGGAATTTGATCACCGATCATGGGCCGTTGTGCGATCTCTACCGGCGTGCGCGCCGAGTGCGTGGGGTCAAGAAGGTCCTGATCGCTTCCGGGCTGCGTTACGATCTGGCATTGCGCTCTGCGGAATATGTGCGCGAGCTGGTGACGCATCACGTGGGAGGCTATCTGAAGGTCGCCCCGGAACATAGCGAGCCCGGCCCGCTTGGCAAGATGATGAAACCGGGTATCGACGCCTTCGCGGAGTTCAAGGAGCTGTTCGATCGCTTCTCGCGAGAGGCCGGCAAACAGCAGTACCTGATCCCGTACTTCATTTCCGGGCATCCGGGTACGAGTGACGAGGACATGCTTCAGCTCTCCCTCTGGCTGAAGAGAAACGGTTTTCGCGTGGATCAGGTGCAGTCTTTCCTGCCGACGCCGCTGGCGCTCGCTAGCGCGATGTATCACAGTGGGAAGAACCCGCTGCACCGTGTCGGACGCGAGAGCGAAAGCGTCTTCACCGTCAAAGGGTTGCGCCGTAGAAGGCTGCACAAGGCCTTCCTCCGCTACCACGATCGAGAGAACTGGCCGCTGTTGCGCGCCGCACTGAAACGCATGGGGCGGGCCGACCTGATCGGCCACGGAAAGGATGACCTCGTACCCCCGAAGCGGGGTGATCGCGCGCGGGGTTCGGAGCCTTCCATTGCGCCCAAGCGGCGCGGCCGTCGGCCATCTCGATCCCGGAGATCCCGGGGCTAGGGCGGCCCCTGTTGCCATGGCGGATCGCGGCGGCGAAGCCGGTTTCGAAGGGCGCCACATCCGGGTGCGTGGCTTGGTGCAGGGTGTGGGGTTTCGTCCTACCGTGTGGCGACTGGCCCGAGATCTTGGCCTGTCCGGCGAGGTCCGCAACGACGGCGCCGGTGTCGTGATCCGGGTCTGGGGGGGGAGTAGTAAGCTGGATCACTTCGTGCTGCGGCTGCAGACCGAGGCGCCTCCGTTGGCGCGGGTCGAACGGGTCGAGCAGCGGGTGCTGCACTCTCCTCCGCCCTCCGGCACGGGGTTTTGCATCACCGCGAGCGATAGCACATCCGTGCAGACGGGTGTGGTCCCGGACGCGGCCACCTGCGCGGCCTGCAGCGCAGAGGTCCTGGATCCCTCGAATCGCCGCTTTCGCTACCCCTTCACCAATTGCACGCATTGCGGGCCTCGACTGTCGATCGTGTACGCGATTCCGTACGATCGGGCCAACACCAGCATGGCCCGGTTTGCCATGTGTCCGGCCTGTCTTGCGGAGTACCGGGACCCCGCGGACCGGCGTTTCCATGCCCAGCCCAACGCCTGCCCGGTCTGCGGCCCGCGGGTCTGGCTCGAGGATGCCCGGGGGCGACAGCAGGAATGGGGCGCCTGGAGCAAGGTCGACGCACTGGACGCCGCCGCCGAACTGATCGACCGTGGGCGGATCCTGGCGGTCAAGGGGATCGGCGGGTTCCACCTCGCTTGCGATGCCGGCAACGCGGAAGCGGTCGAGCGGTTGCGTCGGCGCAAGCAGAGGATCCGCAAGCCGTTTGCCTTGATGGCCAGGGATCCGCACGTGATTGCGCGGTACTGCAAGCTTAGCCCCGCGGAAGAGCGGCTGTTGCAAGCCCCCGCGGCCCCTGTTGTGCTGCTCGAACGGAGGGACGGGGCGCAGCTAGCCCCGGACTTGGCCCCCGGGCAGCGCAGCTTGGGCTTCATGTTGCCCTACAGCCCTCTGCACCTGCTCCTGTTGCAGCGCTTCGACCGTCCCCTCGTGTTTACCTCGGGGAATCGCAGCGATGAGCCCCAGTGCACGGACAATGAGCGCGCGCGCCGGGCCTTGTCCTCGATCGCCGATGTTTTCCTCCTGCACGACCGGGAGATCGCCAACCGGGTGGACGATTCGGTCGTGCGCTCGGTCGGCGCAGGGCTGCAGCCGCTGCGTCGGGCGCGCGGCTATGCACCGGAGCCGATCACACTCCCCGCCGGCCTCGAACAGGCCCCTGAGCTGATTGCCCTGGGTGGCGAGCTGAAGAATACCTTTTGCCTGGTCAAGGACGGCCGGGCGATCCTTTCGCAGCATCTTGGGGACCTTGAAGAGGCTTCGGCTTTTGCGGAATACCGGAAGGCGATCGGGCTGTTTTCTGCGGTATACCAGCATCGGCCCAAGGCGCTGGTGGTGGATGCCCACCCGGGTTATCGTTCGACCCGCTTCGGCCGCGAGTGGGCGAGTCGGGAATCTTTGCCGCTTGCCGAGGTCCAGCACCATCACGCCCACATCGCCGCTTGTATGGCAGATAACGGGTTGTCGTTGGACCACCCCCGGGTGCTCGGAATTGCCTTCGACGGGCTGGGGTATGGGGCGGACGGCGGACTCTGGGGCGGGGAATTCCTGCTCGCGGATTACCTGGGCTACGAGCGTCTCGGGCATCTGCGCAGCTTTCCCCTGATCGGGGGTGTACGCGCCGTGCTGGAACCCTGGCGCAACGCCTTCGCCCAGCTACGCGATTGCGTCGGCTGGAGTAGGCTGCTCGCGGTGCACGACGAGCTCGAACTGGTTCGCTCGCTCGGCAGTAAGCCGATCGCGCTGTTGGAAAAGATGCTAGAGCAGGGGATGCATTGCCCGCCGACCTCCTCCGCGGGGCGTTGGTTCGATGCGGTCGCGGCAGCCGTTGGCGTTGCCCGAGACCGCCTGTCCTACGAGGGGGAGGCGGCGATGGAACTCGAGGCCTTGGTGTGCGAGAAGGATCTTGCAGAATGCGCGGCCTATCCTTTCGGCCGTTTGCGGGTCGATGCTTGCCTGGTGATCGACCCGGCGCCGATGTGGGCGGCGTTGTTGGCGGACCTGACCCGCGGGCAGCCGCCGGCGCGTGTCGCCGCCAGTTTCCACCTTGGGTTGAGTCGGGCGGTGGCCGGGGTTGCGGGTACCCTGGCCCGCGAGCGAGCGGTGTCCAGCATCCTGTTGTCGGGAGGTGTGCTGCAGAACCTGGTGTTTACGCGTCTGCTACGCGGGTTTCTCGAGTCCGCGGGTCTACAGGTGCTGGTCCACCACCGCGTACCGGCGAACGACGGCGGCCTGTCTCTCGGCCAGGCAGTGATAGGCGCGGCCCGTCGTTGCAGTGGTGAAGCATAGGCCGCAGTTTCGCACGCAGGCGGAGCCGCGCTCCCCGGGTGTTCAGAAGCCGCTGGTGACGCGCCAGCGCTGGTAATTCGGCTCGACCAGATAGCCCCGGTTGTTGACGTAATTGAGCACGTTGCGCAACCGATAGAACCGGATCACCGAGTCGACCCGGAGGACCTCTCGTCCGTGTTCGTCGAAAAACAGGATGGAGGGGGTGTAAAACAGGCCCAGGTCCTTGGCCCACTGCTGAGCGGTGGTGCGTCGGCCGTCGGGGGTCACTACCGGGACGTCCGACCATATGTCTAGCTGGACCGCTTCCAGCTTATTGAACAATTGGTAGATCGCCGGCTCGCGCAACGGCTGCGTATGCAGCACGTCGCAGGCGTGACAGTTCCCCTGTTCGAAAAACACCGCCAGCGGCCCGTCGGCGGGAAAACGGCTGCGATCCAGGTAGTAAGGCGGGGCGGAGAAGAATACTTCTTCGTGCAGATCTCCAGGCTCGAAAGTCAGCGTGGGGTCCCCTCTTTCCAGATACTCACTGAAGCGCTCTCTGCGGTAGTGGTCATCCGCTACGTACTCCAAGGCGGCGCGAAACTTGTACGGCGGATAATAGCCCCTCAAGCGCAGGGCTACTTCGCCCTGTTCGTCGTAAAAGATCAGCGATGGTGTGAAGTTGGTGTCCTCGCGAAGCGCGAACTCACGCTCGGTCAACACCTCACCCGCCATGTCTGTAACCTCGTCCACGCCCCAGATATCGATCGGAATGATGTCGAAATTGCGTTGCGTGTAGGTCGCAATGTCCGACAGACCGAAGTTTACTTCCAGCAGCATCTGGCAGTAAGGGCAACGCTTCTGCCCGAAGTAGACCACGATGCCCTTTTTGCCCGCGCTGATGGCCTCGGCCAGATCCTCGGGCAGATCCAGGAAGCTTCGTTTGAACCATTCCGGGTAGCCGATGGGTTCTTCCAGAGGAAAGTCATCAAACTCCAAGACGTCTTTACCACCCTCCTTTCCGCTCACGGTGAAGGAGGCGGTGATGCCGGTCAGGAGCAAGATGCCTGCGAGCGTAGCTAGCGATTTGTACGACATTGGGCGGTTTCGGCAAGTGGTTCTCAGTCGTTAGCCAGGTAGCTTGCCCAATCGACGCTGGTGTCGCCAAACACCAGAAAGTGAGGATTGAGCAGGGACTCCTTCGTATTGTAGCTGAGCGGGTGCAGTTCGGTATCAGTAACCCGGCCCCCTGCGGCCTCGACGACTGCCTGGGCGGCGCCAGTGTCCCACTCCGATGTCGGTCCTAAACGTGGATACAGATCCGCGGTCCCGTCTGCCACCAGGCACAATTTCAGTGAGCTGCCCATGCTAACGATCTCATGCGGACCGAGGCGGCGAAGAAAATTCTGCAAGCTTTCCCCCGCATGGGAGCGGCTGCCAGCGACCTGGACCGGGTCGCGGCGTTGTGGACAGACGCGAATCGGCACGGCATCCGCGTGCGCTGCCTTGCGCCAGGCGCCACGGTCTTTCGCGCCGTAATAGACCAGATCCTTGACCGGTACATGGACTACCCCCAGCACCGGGGTGTGGCCCTCCACCAGGGCGATGTTCACGGTGAATTCGCCGTTGCGCTTGACGAACTCCTTGGTGCCGTCGAGCGGGTCTACCAACCAGTATCTTTGCCATTGTCGGCGCTCCGCAAACGGCACGGTGGAGGATTCTTCAGACAGGATCGGGATGTCGGGGGTGAGGGACCTCAGGCCTTGGTCAATGATTCGGTGCGAGGCCATATCCGCCGCCGTCAGCGGTGATTGATCGGATTTGCTCTGCACGGCGAAGTCGGTTTCGTAGATTTGGAGGATTGCATCACCGGCGCTGCGAGCCAGATCGAGCAAGGATTCCACCGGGGGTAGGTTTTGTATCATGTCATATCTCTTGTTGTTTCGGTCGGTTCGAGTGGGACGGCCCCATCCGCCGTCCAGGGATGTCCCTGTCGCGGTAGTCTGCCCTATTCGCGGAGTAGCGCTGACCGGGTCAGGTAAAGCGCGGCCAGGGTGCGCGCATCGGTGCAATCCGCTTGCGCCAGCAGGTCATTTAGTTTGGAGAGCCTCCACGGCACCACCTCCAACGCCTCCGGCTCGTCGCCGCGCGCGGCCTGCGGATAAAGGTCCTCCGCCAGCACCACCAGGGTTTCGTGCTGGATGTAGCCGGGTGCAACGGTCAGGGTGCGCAACAAACGCAGCCTCTTTGCAGCAAAGCCGATCTCCTCCATGATCTCACGGTTCGCCGCGCCTAGCGGCTCTTCGCCTGGCTCGATTCTACCCTTTGGCAGGCCAAGCTCGTAGCGCTCGGCAGCGGCAGCGTATTCTCGCACCAAGAGCACGGTGTCCGCATCCTTGAGCGGAACAATTAGCACCGAGCCTGGAGATTCCCCGCGCAGCCTTTCGAAGCTGCGCCGGCTGCCGTTGGCGAAGGATACTTCGAGCTCTTCGATGCGGAACATGCGGCTTCGCGCGAGTTCCCGGCAAGCGGTGATTCTGGGCTGCTTGGGCATAGCGCTAGGGATCCTTACCCGGTCCTGCGGCCGGTGTGCCGCAGACTCCTGCTTCGCTGCGGCAGAATTCGAAGCGGCTGTTCAAGATCCCCTCGAACCACAGGTCGAGTTCCAGTCTACCCGGCAGAGCCCGGAACCGCACGCCTCGCTGCTCGCCCGGCGTCGCTTTCAAGAAGCGCAGCCGGTGGGCGGGAAAGCTCACCTCGAGGCTCACCCGCAGCGGATAGTAGCCGTCGAGAAAGCGGCGCATGTAGGGCCCGGTGCGCAGGCTGAGGCGGCTTTGTGATTCGAATTCGAGGGCCTTGCTGCGCAGAGAGACACAGAGCTCGCCGCCGGGTCCGATATCCTCGAGTTGGATGCTGTTTTCCTCGACCCGGGCCTGGGCGATGCCCCGGCTGCTCAGGATGCGCAGAGCGCGGGTGTATTGCGGGCGATAAACGATCTGTAGCGCGGCGACCGGATCCAGATGCTCGTGGCACTGCTCGATCATCACCCACCCATCCGACAAGCTGCGCTCGGTGATGCGAATATGATTTCGGTGATGGTGTTTGGGTGCGGCCGGCGGGATCGGCAAAATCTTCAGTTCGCCCTCATTCACCGATTCTACTCGGGCCTGCAGATCGTCCGCTGGAAAACTTTCGTCCGGTTCGGCTCGAGTGTACGCCGCAACAGCCAACCCGATCGCGGCGCAAGACGCGAGCAGGCTTGTCTTGCGGTCGAACATATGGATTACTGTAGCGCATGATCGATTGGCGGGAAATTCGCTCCGTGTTCCTCGATATGGACGGGACCCTACTGGACCTCCATTTCGACAACCACTTCTGGCTCGAGCACGTCCCCTTGCGCTATGCGCAAGCCCGGGGAATGGCGCTGCAGGACGCCAAGGACGCGCTGCGCGCCCGTTACAAGGATACGGAAGGCACGATGCAATGGTATTGCGTCGACCACTGGAGCAGGGAGTTGGGGCTCGATATTGCCCTACTCAAGAAGGAGGTGGATCACCTGATCGCCGTGCACCCGCATGTCACCCATTTTCTGCAGCGGGTCCGTGCTTGCGGAAAGCGGACCGTGCTGGTTACCAATGCCCACCAGAAGGCCCTGCGTCTGAAGCTCGATCGAACTCGGCTGGCCGGCTATTTCGACGCCGTGATCTGCGCCCACGACCTGGGGCGCCCGAAGGAAGACCCGCACTTTTGGCATCAACTCCAGGCCGTCGAGCCCTTTGACCCGCAGCACACCCTGTTCGTCGATGACAGCTTTTCCGTTCTTCGTTCGGCCCGCGATTACGGATTCCGCTGGCTGTTATCGGTAACCCGGCCGGACGCGAAGTCGCCGCCGCGCGCGGTGCGGGACTTTTCGGCGATCCACGACTTCTCGGAGATCACGCCTTAACGGGTGGGGGACGACGGTGGTCGCGCCAAGCCGCGTTCGGAGCGGCGGATGAAATCGATCATCGCGCCTACCAGCTTGTGCTCGGGAAACTCCCGGTGCAGATGTTCGATTGCTTCTTCCAGTCGCAGGCCCTTCTTGAAGATGATGCGGAATGCTCTGTGCACCTGGTTGATTTCTTGCGGTGGTATGTTCCGCCGACCCATGCCGATCTTGTTGATGCTGCGCATGACCGCCGGTGCGCCTTCGGCGATGGTGAACGGCAGCACGTCCTGTACCAAGCGAGCCATGCCCGCCAGCATCGCGTTCTCGCCGATGCGGACATACTGATGCACCGCCGAGAGGCCGCCGAGATTGCAGTAGTCCTCGATCACCGCATGACCGCCCAAGGTCGCCCCGTGGCTGAGGATGACGTGATGGCCGACCTGGCAATTGTGGCCGACGTGGCTCAGGGCAAGCAGCGCGCAATGATCGCCAATGGCAGTGTTGCTGCCGTCTTCGGTTCCGCTGTGGATGGTCACGTGCTCGCGGATGATCGTATGCGATCCAATATGCGTGTAGGTTACGTTTCCCGGCTTGAATTTCAGATCCTGCGACTGCAGGCCGATGCTCGCGAAGGGGTAGATGTCGCACGCGGGGCCAATGGTCGTTCTGCCATCCAGGACGACATGCGAGTGGAGCCGGCAGGCGTCTCCGAGCTCAACGTGCGGGCCGATGGAGCAAAACGGCCCGATGCGACAGTTCTCGCCGATGCGTGCCTCGGGATGTATGGCTGCCAGGGGATGGATTTCACTTGCCATAAAGGTTGCTTTGCCGCCTCACGCTAAGGGACAACAACCGGATTCGAGGGGCAACCCTGCGCGGGCAGCTCCGCTAGCGCGCCGGTTGTGTTGTTCGGCTAACGTCCCCAAGTCCGAAAGCGCTTTTTACAGTACGCGAGGAGTTGCTGATATCCTCGGAAATATAGCAAAAAACCGTTCTCGGCTCGGTCATCGTATTCGCAATAGAGGTTGTCGTAGTCGCGGCAGACCGAGGGGCGTTGCGTGTAGATCGCGCAGCGGCCTGCCGGATCCAGGTGTTCGCACGGGCTGTGCACCAGGAGGTACCAGCCGCCCTGGTCTTTGTAGACTTCGACGCTGCGGTGAGACACCTGCCACAGCAAGTGCTCGAAGTCTACTTTGGATCGGGGAGTTCGCAGGTGTTGCGTGACGTAGGTGCAACAGATCGAACCTGGGCAACGCGCGCATTTCTCGGTCAATCCGCCCGCCATGGTCGGCGGCTGCTTA
>JAHEIA010000371.1 GCA_024639625.1 Chromatiales bacterium | reverse complement strand
CCGGTCCCCCTCTGCATGCGCAGATTGAACTGCTCCCTGCGAAGCTCCACCAATTCCGCATGCAATTCCTTGTCGCTCTTTGCGCGTAACTCTGCCGGCTTCATCTATGCCACCTGCCTTTTCACGAAGGTTGTACCCACCGATAATTTCGCGCTGGCAAGACGGAAGGCCTCGCGGGCCAGTTCCTCGCTGACGCCCTCCATTTCGTAGAGCATATGGCCGGGCTTGATCTCCGCCACCCAGTACTCCGGATTGCCTTTGCCCTTGCCCATGCGCACTTCGAGCGGCTTCTTCGAAACAGGCTTGTCGGGGAACACGCGGATCCAGATCTTTCCTCCACGCTTGATATGTCGCGTGATGGCACGCCGCGCCGCCTCGATCTGGCGTGCGGTAATGCGTCCGCGCCCCGTTGCCTTTAGTCCGTACTCCCCAAAGCTGACACGATTACCCCGTGAGGCCAGTCCCCGGTTGCGACCCTTCTGCTGCTTGCGAAATTTCGTTCGTTTTGGTTGTAACATTTCTTCTTGGATCCTAACCTGCCGCGGTGGCCTTGGTCTCGGCGGACGCCTCGGCCTCTTCCGCTGCGTCGAAAACCTCGCCCTTGAAAATCCACACCTTTACGCCGATCACACCGTAGGTCGTGTACGCTTCCGCGAAGCCGTAATCAATATCGGCGCGCAGGGTGTGCAGCGGCACGCGGCCTTCCCGGTACCATTCGCTGCGTGCGATCTCAGCGCCGTTCAACCGCCCCGACACCATTACCTTGACGCCCTGAGCGCCGAGGCGCATGGCGTTCGTCACGGCGCGCTTCATGGCGCGCCGAAACATTATCCGCTTCTCCAGCTGCTGGCAGATGCTTTCCGCTACCAGGGTTGCATCGAGTTCCGGCTTGCGGATCTCCTCCACAGCAAGCTGCACGGGCAGCTTCGTCATCTGCGACAGTCTCCGGCGCATGCGGTCGATATCTTCGCCCTTCTTGCCGATCACGATACCCGGGCGCGCGGTGTGAATGGTCACGTTCAGGTTCTGCGCCGGCCGCTCGATGGTGATCCGGCTGACCGCCGCGTTGCTCAGGTGCTTCTTGAGGAACTTCCGTACCTCGATGTCCTGCGCCAGGTTCTTTGCATAGTCGCCTCTGGCCGCATACCACCTCGCATTCCAATCGCGTATTACGCCCAGGCGTATGCCGTTAGGCTGTACTTTCTGACCCATCAGCGGCCTCCCCTCGTATCACCAACCATCACGGTAATGTGGCTGGTGCGCTTGAAAATTGACGCTCCACGACCCTTGGCACGCGCGCGCCATCGTTTGATGGTCGGCCCTTCGTTGACCATCGCCGCCTCCACTTTCAACTCGTCGATGTCGGCACCCTCATTGTGCTCCGCGTTGGCAATCGCGGACTCCAGCGCCTTCTTGATCGGATGCGCAGCTTTCTTGGGGCTGAACTGCAGCAGCTCCAGGGCACGGGAGACGCTCAAGCCGCGAATCTGATCGGCAACCAGCCGAGCCTTCTGCGGCGAGATCCGAATGTATCTGGCGGTCGCTTTGACTAGCATGGCTGATATCCTATTTGGCCTTTCTGTCCGCCGCATGGCTGCGGAACATGCGGGTAGGGGCGAACTCACCCAGCTTGTGGCCGACCATGTTCTCGGTGACAAGAATGGGCACATGCTGTCGACCGTTATGTATCGCGATCGTCAGACCTACGAACTCCGGCATGATGGTGGACCTGCGTGACCAGGTTTTGACCGGCCGGCGGCTGTTTTCAGCGCGCGCCTGCTCGACCTTCGACCACAGGTGATGATCTACGAACGGTCCCTTCTTTACTGAGCGTGGCATCTGTAAAAACCTCGTTACTGTACCTACCGCTTGCGGCGGCGGAGAATCATTGACTGCGTCCGCTTGTTGCGCCGGGTGCGGAAGCCCTTGGTCGGCACGCCCCACGGCGATACCGGGTCCCGCCCACCCGAGGTGCGTCCCTCGCCGCCGCCATGGGGATGGTCGACCGGGTTCATGGCGACGCCGCGCACGGTGGGACGGATACCGCGCCAGCGCTTGGCGCCCGCCTTGCCCAGCTTGCGCAGGCTGTGCTCGTTGTTGCCCACTTCCCCGATTGTTGCCCGGCAGTCCAGATGGACTTTGCGCACCTCCCCGGATCGCAGGCGCAACTGGGCGTAATGCCCCTCCCGGCCCAGATACTGGACTGCCGCGCCCGCGGCGCGGGCTAGCTGACCGCCCTTGCCGGGCTTCATCTCAACGCAATGAACCATGCTTCCCACCGGTATGTTGCGCAGCGGCAGGGCGTTTCCCGTGGCGATGGGTGCGTCGACCCCGGACATTATCGGCGCTCCCGGCCGTACTCCCTTGGGCGCCAGGATGTAACGCCGCTCACCATCCGTGTACAGCAGCAGTGCGAGATGCGCGCTGCGGTTGGGATCATACTCGATACGCTCAACCTTGGCCTGCACACCGTCTTTGTTTCGACGGAAATCTATGACCCGATATTTCCTCTTATGGCCACCACCGCGGTGTCGAACGGTGATCTGGCCTGAACTGTTGCGCCCATCGATGGCCTTTTTCGACTCCACCAGCGGTTTGTAGGGCCGACCCCGATGCAGGTTCGCATCGACCACGCGCACCGTGCCCCGACGGGCCGGGGAAGTTGGTTTCAGTTTGACTAGCGCCATTGTTCTGCCTTGCTGTCGTTCTAGATTCCGGCTTACTGGGCCATCCCGCCGGAGAAATCGATATCATGTCCTTCCTTCAGCCGCACGTAGGCCTTCTTCCAGTTGCTGCGCATACCCGGCGTGCGGCCGGATCGTTTCACTTTGCCGCGCATGTTCGACACCTGCACGGACTCGACCTCGACCTTGAAGGCGAGTTCTACCGCCCGCTTTATCTCGGGCTTGCTGGCGTCGCCAAGCACCTTGAAAACGAACTGACGATGTTTGTCCGCCACCATGGTGCTCTTCTCCGAGACCAGGGGTGCCAGTAGCACCTGATAAAGCCTGTCCGCTCTCATTGCAGCCACTCCTCAATCTGCCTGACAGCGGCCGAGTTCATGATCACCTGCTGGTAAGCTATCAGCCGCACCGGATCCATGTTCCGGGTTTCGCACACATCGACGTGCGGCAGGTTTCGTGCCGCCAGCGCCAGGTTGCGATCTTCGTCCCCGCACACGATCAAGGCATTCTCGGCGCCGATCGTCTTCAGCCGGGCGGCGAGATCTCTGGTTTTCGCCTCCGCCGGTGCCAGGTCGTCACAGACCAGCAGCCTGCCCTGGCGTGCAAGTTCAGATAGAATCGAACGTAGCGCTGCCCGATACATCTTGCGGTTGACCTTCTGCGAAAAGTCGTGGGTAGACGCAGGAAACGTCTTGCCACCGCCGCGCCACAGGGGGCTGCGGTTGGTGCCTGCCCGCGCGCGCCCGGTGCCTTTCTGACGCCATGGCTTGGCACCCCCGCCGCGCACTGCGGACCGGTTCTTCTGGGCCCTGGTGCCCGCCCGGCCTCCGGCCTGGTAGCCCACCACCACCTGGTGGATCAGCGCCTCATTGAACTCCGCCCCGAAGGCGCGCTCCGAGACCTCGAGTCCGGCCGCCTCGTTACCATCAGCTTTGACTGCTGCCAGTTGCATCACTCTCAACCTTTACGCTTTACCTTCTTGGATGGCTTTATGACAACGTTGCCGCCACGAGGTCCGGGCACTGCGCCCTTCACCAGCAGCAAGCTGCGCTCCGCGTCCACCCGCACTACCTCCAGGTTCTGCTGGGTGCGTGTCACGTGCCCCATCTGGCCGGCCATCTTCTTGCCCGGAAATACGCGGCCGGGATCCTGGCACTGCCCGATCGAGCCCGCTCCCCGATGTGTCAGGGAGGCGCCATGGCTGGCGCGGCCGCCACCGA
>JAHEIA010000370.1 GCA_024639625.1 Chromatiales bacterium | reverse complement strand
GTCTTGCGCTTCGCGATGCACAGTACCCGCATGCTGCCGTAAGATCCGATGCAGATTCTCACTACCTCGCCGATTGCGCCCACTGTTGGGGTTGGTGATCACACCTACCCTTAGCGGCCGTCCCTCGGGCAACCCGCTACCGATCATTGGGAAAAGCCATCTCTCATTCAGGCCCCGGCGTCACTATCCGGTTGCCACGGGCGAACCAGCGCACCGCCAGGGAGCGGTCGCCCGGGTCCTTGCCGGCCTCTGTCAGCCAGGACCTCAGGGGACCCGAGACGGCATGCGTGTACCCGGCCATCGCCAGACGGAGCACCAGAAAAAGGCTGGAGAGCAGGGTCCACAAGGCCACCGCTTCCAGTCCCAGATCCGGCCGTCCGACCAGGCTGCCGACGGTGAGGAGCAGGAGGCATGGATTGCGGCGCGCGGTGATCAGGCGCGAGTAGGAATCGATCTTGCGCCAACAGAAGATGCCGAAGCTGCCCAGCCAGAGCTGGAATGCGCCCTCTACCAGACGGCCCGCGATATAGGCGGCGAAAATAATCCACAACGCAAGATCGGTGCCGCCGGGTAAAAGCAGCGGTTCGTATGACGCCAGGCCGAGTCCCCATGCCAGATACCACAGCGGCGGATGGAGGATGTCCAGGATATGGTCGAGCAGATGCCCGAGCTTGCTGGAGGTGACGGTCACCCGGGCCAGCTTGCCATCGACGGTGTCCAGGTAGGTCATGAACCAGCCGATCACTAGGCCCTGAGCGAACTGCCCTTGCCAGAACAGGAAGCCTGCGAGAATGGCGAGCAGCCAATTCAGGCTGGTGATCTGGTTTGGGCGCAGGCCGAGACGGATGCAGGCGCGCACGCCCCATCGGGCTGGCACCGGCCAGATCCATTTGGTGATCAGGTCGGTGATGCCTTTGTAAGCGGCGCCGAACAGCAGGCGTTCGCCTTCGCGCAAGTTGTTCTCGGTCATCGGCAAGATGAAGGGCGGGTCGGCCTTGAGCAGCTGCTCCTGGTACGCGGGGCATAGCGCTTCCGGGGTAGCAATCGTCAGCCCCGCCGGCAGCTCGTCTTCGGCGACTTGTCCGTGCAGCCAGCGTTTCGCAAGCTCCGCGGTTGCTGCAGGTACGTGTGCGGCGATACCCCCTGAGGGCGTCCGCAGCAAGGTGCCGTACGAATCGGCGAGCGCATGGATCACCCGGTTGTCCAGCAGATAGTCGCTTCGGAACAAGAGCACCGAGGACCCTTCCGGGAGGTCTTCGAGCGCGTCCACCAGCATCGGGTCCGTGTTCTGCTGCAGCACCCTGCAGATGCGCTCGCGCGGAGTTAGACCCCACAAGCGCAGCGCAGAATCATTGACCATGTGGAGGAAGATCTTCATCGGATTCGACAGACGCCCCTGGCTTTGCTCGGCTGGTGGTCCGGAGGATTCGGAGCCCCCGGCGCTGCGATTGAATCGGACACTGGTGGCCGCTGCGCCCGCTGTACGATTACCTGGCCTCGCCGCAGCAACCGCGAGGGCAACGCACGGCGGCGGACAAGCACCTAGGGGGTATCCCGCAGCAGCTTCTCTAACGCGTTGGCGAAATCGCCTACGGTACGCACATCGGGCAGGACGTTGAGCGGTACGGACACGTCGAAACGATCCTCGACCTCCATCAGCAGGTCTAGAACTTTCAGCGAGCTGAGGTCCAGATCGGCGACTAGCTCGGTGTCCGCGGTGATCTCGAGTTCCTGCTGCGTGAGCGGGCGCAATAGATCTTGTAGCTCGGAAAGGATCTGCTCTTGATTTGGCACAATCGACAACCTGGCAAATGAACCGAGCGCATATTTTACCGAGAGATTCGGCACTGGCGAGAGCTTTCGAGAACTGCTTCGATGAATCTGCTCGTGCCGGCCATCCGCTGGCTGCCCATCTGCCGCAGCGGATCGCTGAGCACCCCGTTGCCAGGGCTGTCGTCTCTCGCGAAGGGCGCCTGGGCACCGCTGACTATTCTGTGGTCCCGGTCATAGCCACGGTGCGCCGCAAACCCTCAGCGAA
Organism: Chromatiales bacterium; assembly: GCA_024639625.1. Taxonomy (GTDB): domain Bacteria; phylum Pseudomonadota; class Gammaproteobacteria; order Chromatiales; family Chromatiaceae; genus JAHEIA01. Next base: position 1,874 of record JAHEIA010000370.1, on the reverse strand, counting down.
TCCGATTGCGGGCTCCCAGCCACAGGCCTGGCTGAAAGCCAGATTGTCGCATGCCCAGTCGGGGTGCGTGAGTTCGCGCACCTTCGCCGGGGTGAGCATCGGCGAGCGCCCCAACAACCTGCCCCAGGCGATACTTAGGACAGAGAGTCCGTGCAGCATGGCTTGCGGGATCCGTACCGGAAACACCGGTTTTCCGCGTAGCTCGGCTGCGATCTGTATAACGTCCTGCCAGCGGTAGCCTCCTGTCCGGCCGTCGTGCAACTCATAGATGCCGTTCGGGCAGTTCGGCGCAACGATGCAGCTCTCGATCGCCGATGCGAGATCGTCGACAAAAAGCAGAGAGAAGCGGGCGTTCTCGGTTCCTAGAATGGGCGCCAGGCCCCGCATCATCGACAGCAACAAGGGGCGCATTTCTCGATCGCCCGGGCCGTAGACCGCCGGCGGGCGGAGCGCGATCCAGCGCATGGGGCCAGCGACCGAAGCGAGTGCTTGTTCGCCTGCCCGTTTGCTAGCGGCGTAGGGCGATAGTTGGGGTTCCCGCGCCGCCAGAGAAGACAGATACAGGAACAGAGGGGCATCCTCCTGTGCCGCAGCGGCTCGGGCCAGGCTCTCCACCCCGTTGGCATTTACCGGAAAGAAGTCACCTTCGCTGACGCCGCGGACCATGCCCGCGCAGTGCACTACGCTGTGCGCCGCGCGGACCAGGGCTTGCAGAGCGGAATGATCTGTCAGGTCTCCGCCGACCAGTTCCACCCCGAGCTTGCGTAGCGGCTGCGCCCTGGATGCATTGCGTACCAGAGCCCGTACTTGCCAACCGGAGGCGACAAAGCGCCGGGCGAGGGTTCCGCCGATGAAACCGGTAGCCCCGGTGAGGGCGATAATTTGTCGATTGGCTACGGGTGCGGAGGATGTGCTAAGCGACACTCCGCTTTCCCGCTTGCGGGTCTTGCGCCGGGATCTTGGCCTTGGCGGAATTCTCCTGGGGCAGTGATGCTATGAAGTTCTGCCTGGCCTTCGAGCGGGACAGCTTGCCGGAGGAGGTGCGGGGCAGGGTATGTAGGGGTACTAGCTCTACATGGCAGTCTATCCCGAGTTCGGAGCGAACCGCGGCGCCCAAGCGGCGTACTAGATCGAAACGCTTGGCCGGTTCGTTTTCACGGCATTGCACCACCATCACGGTTATCTCTTGGCCCGACGGACCCGGCGCCGAGAAGGCCAGGCAATCGCCGGGCCGCACCTCTGGCTGCTGCTGGGCCAAGTATTCTATGTCGTGCGGCCAAATGTTGCGCCCGTTGATGATGATCAGATCCTTGCGCCGCCCGGTAACGATGATCTGCTCGCCCACCCGGTATCCGATATCCCCAGTGTCGAGCCAGCCGTCAGGCGACAGGGAGGCCTGGGTGGAGGCCGGATCTTGAAAATAGCCCGACATCACGCTGGGTCCGCGTAGAAAGATGCTTCCGCTGTGACGTTCGGGCAGCTGATTTCCTGCTTCGTCGCGAATCTGCACCTCGAAATCCGGCAGCGGGATCCCGCAATCCACAAAGGTGTTGCTGGGCCGAGACGTCTCCGCCTCCTCGGCAACCGGAACAGCGAGCCCGGTGGTCGCCAGTTCATGTGCATCGATGCGGTCTTCGGTGATTCCGCAATCCAGGCGGCTAAAGCTCACGGCCAGCGAGCATTCCGCCATGCCGTAACAGGCGAGAAACGCCTTTGCATCGAAACCGCTCGGTTGCAGTGCCTCAGCGAAACGCCGCAGGACCTCGGGGTGGATGGTTTCCGCGCCAACCCCAGCTACCCGCCAGGCGCTGAGGTCAAGATCGGCCGCCTCGCCAGGTCGCAGGCGCCGGGCGCAAAGTTCGTAGCCGAATGGT
>JAHEIA010000369.1:1889-3927 GCA_024639625.1 Chromatiales bacterium | reverse complement strand
GAACGTCGCCGTTTTCGAGGATCTTACCGTTCCCCACGGCGGTAATTTCACCTTGAATCGGCTTCTCTGCGGCAGTGTCCGGGATCACTATCCCACCCGGGCTGGTCCTCTCTTCTTCGGTACGCCGAAGGATCACACGATCATGTAAAGGACGAATCTTCATGGGTTGCCAATCTCCCTCGTTTTCAACGCAAATGTGTGGAATCCAGAATCCAGCGCCAATCTTTTGTTAGCACTCTCCATCATCGAGTGCCAATAAATTGTAGACAACCAGCCGTGTTCGTCAAGCCCCTCAGTTGCCTCTGCCAGCGCTAGGATCTGCGTTGCGAGCGAGGCGCATCGGATTGCGGGAGACCGGCCGAAGCGCGGCGTCCCCGATTGATCTGTGGCATCGGGAGTGCGCGGGGATCGGCGGGTTGCGCTGGATGGAGCTTACACCAACCAGCGCCGAGAAAGATGCCAGGAGGAGTGGTTAAAACCTGGCGAGGGAAGAGCGTTGGGCACTGCTCTCTTGCGGAAAGCCGTTGTCCAAACACGGGGCTTCCATTTCCAGCAGCGCCACGCAGACCGCGACGGCAGGGGAATGCTTCCGGGGCGCCGAAGCCTTCTGCGAGACCGGCTTCAGCGCCCCGGGATGGGCAGAGCGGGAGAAAGGACGTTCAGCCGCCGCAACCGCCGAGGGTGACCTTTACATCGACCTGGGCCGTAAACGCGCCTTCCGGGGTGCGAACGAGGGCGATCACCTCGGAGGTCTCGCGCATCTTGATCCGCGTATTCACCATGCCGGCAAATTCACTTCCCGGTTCGTACACCGCGATCAATGGCATTGGATTCTTGGGTACGATGATACTGATGCTTTGCACCTGTTCGAGGCTTGTTTCCACCTGCACCGGGACCTTTGCCCCATTCTCCGCGATTTCGGGCGCCTTGACCGCGATCTTGTCGCTGGCCGACGAGGGCTGCCCCTCGAGCAAAGCCGCAAGTGCGGACTCCGCGGTCTCCGCTTGGAAGGCAGTATCGAAGGCGCCGGCAAGCGCTTTCACCGGCCGCAACAGGCCCGCGGCGGCAGCCGTAGCCAACGTGCTGGCAGCGAGGGAATCCCGCAAAAACAAACGTCTATCCATGCAGTTGCTCCTTAACTCAGGTTCGTTTTCGGTGTGCTGAAGAAAACAGCGCTACTGTGGCATCCGAAACATCCTCCCGGATCGAATTCCGCATCGGATTACGGCCAACCTACAGGCCCGCGTAAGCGGCAAGCCAACCTGGCCGAGAAACCAGCTGCGCTGATGCTTCTCCCCGCCCGATGGCGTCACGGCCCGGGGCCCTATTCTGCAAGCCTCGGTTCGCGATGACAACGTCTAGGCATGCCAGAGTATAGACGCTAGAAGGTGGGGCAAAGCGCGGAGGCATCGGCTATGATTGTGGCGTCCGCTCGAGATTGGGGCTGGCAAGTCGATGGGCCGGGCCGTAAGCCAGTGGTCGGGCGTTGCGAATCAGACCTGCTCGACGAGCACCCCTCACCGGCACAGCGGCGACCGAGCACTCCCCCACTTCCTGCGCAGAGAGCATGAGCGGCATACCGAGCATCCTCATCGACTACCGTATCACCCTGGCAACGGGCCGCCGGCTTGCTTATGAACTCCGCCTGGATTCGGCATCGCTGGCGCTGCAGGATTTTTCCAGCAACGAGCCGCCAGCCTGGGCGGCACTCGATTTCCTGCAGTGCCCCGGCTGCCCGTTGCAGCCTTCGGAGACCCCATATTGCCCCGTCGCCGCGAACATAGCCGGGGTGATCGGCGACTGGAGTGACGTGGTATCCCACGAACAGGTACAAGTGGAAGTCGCGACCCCCCAGCGCACAGTGATCGATCGCCGCCCGGCGCAAAAGGTCCTGAGCTCCCTGCTGGGCCTGGTGATCGCAACCAGCGCCTGTCCGCACACGCTTTTTTTTCGTGCGATGGCCCGCTTCCACCTGCCTTTTGCGAGCCCGGAAGAGACCGCTTTTCGCGCGGTGTCGGCCTACCTGGTCATGCAGTAC
>JAHEIA010000369.1:0-1879 GCA_024639625.1 Chromatiales bacterium | reverse complement strand
TACGCGAAGATGCAGGTCTTGAACGATCACATGGCGCAACGGGTCACCGCGTTGGTGCAGAAGGACGCGCCGATCAACGCAGTGGTTTCTCTCGATACCCTAGCAAAACTAATGCCCTTCTCCCTGCGGGAAGCAAAGAGCGCTCTGCGCAGCATGTTCGCGGCCTTCCTGGATAGCGAAGGATTCACCGCCGAACCGCGGACCGAGCGGGAGAACGGAGGCGAGGACGGTGCGGACCATCCAGGGCGAGCGGAGACGTGAGAGGGTCGCGAGAGCCAATCCTGCTCAGCCGCAGGAATCGGAGCTACCGCTTGATATTGGGGTCGCCGTATCGCGCTGTTTTCCTGCTGCTGCTCACATCCTGCGCGTCGACCAGCCGGGACCACGAGTGGAGCATCGACCGCGAACCCTCGGCCTGGGAGGTACGCGGACTGCACGCCACTCTATGGTCGCAAAGCGCAGCCGAATTCCAGGCCCTAGCGCGCCAGGCCTATCAGAGCGCCGGGGCGCGTCTGAACCAGGCGCTGGAAGATCCTGCCTGGAGCGCCCTCAGTCCGACAACCGGTGATCGCCGTGCGAAACCTCCAGCGGTAATCCTCGACGTCGACGAGACCGTTCTACGCAACACACCCTATGAGGCTTGGCTGGTTCGCGAAGGCAGCACCTGGAACCGGGAGAACTGGTCGGCTTGGTGCCGCCAAGCAGCCGCGGAGGCGATGCCGGGGGCCGTCGAGTTCGTCCAACGGGCGCAAGCAATGGGTGTGCACGTCTTTTATGTGACCAACCGTTCACGGCGGCTGGCCGAGGCGACCCGTTCGAATCTGGCCAAGGTAGGTTTGATCCCGGTCCCGGAGAGCGTGACCCTGGTCTTCAAGGAGGACGAAGCCGCGTGGGGGGGCGAATACCCGAAAACTGGCAAGATCCACCGGCGTCGCCACATCGAGCGGGATTTTCGGGTGCTGCAGGTGTTCGGCGACAGCCTGGCGGATTTCGCGGGAGGAGACCGGCTTGTCCCGGAGCAGCGCAGAGCCCTGGTCGAGGAGCATGCGGAGCGCTGGGGCAAGTATTGGTTCGTTCTGCCGAATCCGATGTACGGTTCATGGCAGCGCGCAGAGATAGGATACCGAAGGCTGCCGCCGTCCGAAACACTGCGCAAGGAGCTGGATGGACTACACCCGTTCCGGATCCATCCCTCCCGCTAAACACAGGCCCAGGCGGCCGATCGTCGCCGCGCCCCGCAAAGCGTTCCCAAGCCACCGATCCCACAGGGGCTTTAACCAGTAGGGCGAGCCGGTTGCCTGAGCGACGATCCGGGAAACAGAATCTCCTGCTCCGCTACTCCGCCGGCTGCACATCGCCCGGCGGCGGGAAGCGCCGGGCGATCGCGTCAGATACCTCGCCCCGGCTCGCTTGATAGATGGCGCCGGATTCCAGCACGAAACACAGCATTACGGAGAGCAACACGGGCACTGCACTGATCCTGGAGAACACGGTGGTGAGGATGTCCTGCATGGTCTGCTTGTCGGCGCCGGCGGCCACGAGCAGGCCGACCCCGAGAATGGCAGCGCCGATGCCATAAGCAGCCAGCAGGATGCGGGTACGGTACAGTGCGATCTTCCAGTTCACCATTACGAACCAGTGGTCCCGAATCTCCGCTCGGCGAGCGCGCAGGTAGGTGAATCCGATTACCGTCAGAGACGCCGCAAGCGGGATCAAGAAGCCAAGCACACCGATCCCGAGTACGATTGCAGCGGGCGCCAGCAGGAGATGGAATGCGGCCAGATTGAACATAAACAGCTCGTGCGGGCTCTTCGCTTTGCGTCGGGTCACTTCTGGGATCTGATACAGCACCGGTGTCTCTCTTCGGTGGTCGATTCTG
>JAHEIA010000027.1:4346-12672 GCA_024639625.1 Chromatiales bacterium | reverse complement strand
ATCCGGACATGGTTGGGCATTCCGGCGATTTGGCGGCGGCGGTTCAGGCCGTCGAGGCCATCGATCACTGTTTGGGCCGCGTCGTCAAGGCAGTGCACCGAAGTGGCGGTGAGATGTTGGTTACCGCAGACCACGGAAATGCGGAGCAGATGCTGGATCAGGCGACCGGCCAACCGCATACTGCGCACACCGCGAACCCGGTTCCTCTCGTCTATGTGGGGCGGCAGGCGGTGTTCGAAGGCAACGGAGCCCTTTGTGACGTGGCGCCCACCCTGTTGCAGATCATGGATTTGCGGCAGCCCCAGGAAATGAAAGGCCGCCCGTTGCTGCGCTTTACAGCAACCGGGGCATGAGGGTCGTCTCGTGTCTACTGGGAGTCGTACTGCCGGCGCTCCTCGGCCCGCAGCACGGGGCTGCCTCCGCTTTCGCGACGGACGCAGAGCTGGAGGTTAAGGAGCGACAGCTCGAGCAGCTGCAAAAGGGTATCCAGGAAGTCCAATCTATCCTCGATGCGGCCCAAGGCGAGCGGCGGCAAGTCATGGAGGAGCTGCGCAGACGCGAGACCAGTATCAGTAGCTTGATCCGTGAATTGCGTGACAGTGAGGCCGCTTTGCGGCTGCAGACCCGGCGGCTCGGCGAGCTCGAGGAGGAGCGGCGGGATGAGGAAGAAGGGCTGCGCGCGGATCGCCGAGCGCTTGCCAGCCAGATGCGAGCTGCGTACGCCAGTGGACGTCAGGAACGGATCAAGCTCTTACTCAGTCAACAGGACCCGGCCATAGTCAGTCGCATCATGGTGTATTACGATTACTTTAACCGTAACCGGCTGCAGCGCATTGCTCAGGTAAAACAGCGGATTGCGCACATTGGCCAGCTGGCCGCCGAGATCTCGCAGCGCCATCGGGGGATGCGCGAATTGCAGGATCGCCAGGCCGCCGAGCGAACCCGGCTGGAGCAGGAACAGATGGAGCGCGAGCGCCTGCTGGCGGCGCTCGAGAGCCAGATTCGCGAACGTGGCGACGAGCTTGCCGAGATGCAGCGCGATGCCGCGCGGCTGGAACAGCTGCTCAACGAGCTGCAGATCAATTCGGATGAGGTGGAGCTCGATCAGAAGCCCTTCAGCGCGCGGAAAGGCGAGCTCTCCTGGCCCGCGAAAGGGCGGCTAGCGGCATCTTTCGGTAGTCCCAGAAGGGGCAGCAGGCTGCGCTGGGACGGGGTCGTTCTGAATGCGAAAGAAGACACGCAAGTGCGTGCGGTGCACCATGGCCGCGTCGCCTTCGCCGATTGGCTGCGCGGCTTCGGTCTCTTGCTGATCATCGACCACGGTGGCGGTTATATGACCCTGTACGGTCACAATAAGAGCCTGTTCAAAGAGACTGGCGATTGGGTGGAAGTCGACGAGTCTGTGGCGGTGGTGGGCCGGAGTGGCGGTCGGCCTCGCCCCAGCGTATATTTTGCGATCCGCCAACAGGGCAAGCCATTGGACCCGCGCGCATGGTGCGTGCCACTGAACCGCAACCGTGTCGGCGAAATTTTCGCCGAGTTGCAGGACAACAAGGTATGAATGCTCTTCTCAGAAGTTTGTTGCGGCGCTTCGGGTCGCTGTGTGTCGTGGCCGCGCTGCTTGCCAGTAACCCGATTGCCGCCGCGGAAAACGTAGACGGAAACCTGCCGCTGAAGCAGTTGCGCAATTTTGCGGAGGTCTTCGGTCGAATCAAGAGCGACTACGTCGAACAGGTCGACGACAAGGAGCTACTGGAAAGTGCCATCCGCGGTATGCTTGGCGGTCTCGACCCCCACTCGGCGTACCTCAATGAAGAGGACTACAAGGAGATCCAGGTCGGGACCAAGGGCGAATTCGGCGGACTGGGGATCGAGGTCGGGATGGAAGACGGCTTCATCAAGGTGATTGCCCCGATCGACGATACTCCCGCGCAGCGTGCCGGTTTGGCTGCCGGCGACCTACTGATCCGGCTCGATGATCGCCCGGTAAAGGGACTCACCCTAAACGAGGCGGTAAATCTCATGCGCGGTAAGCCCGGAACCGAGATTACCCTGACCGTCGTGCGCGAGGGGAGAGATAAGCCATTTAAGGTCACGGTAGTGCGCGACATCATTCGGGTTGCCAGCGTGAAAGGCCGTATCCTGGAGGACGGGTTCGCCTATCTGCGGATTTCTCAGTTCCAATCCCACACCACCGATGACATGTTGAAAACCCTGGGCCGATTGCGCAAGAAGAATGGCGGCCCATTGCGGGGCTTGGTTCTGGATCTGCGCAACAATCCCGGCGGCGTGCTGAATACCGCGGTATCGGTTAGTGACGCATTTCTCAACAGCGGCACTATCGTCTATACTGAAGGCCGGGCAGAGGACTCTGAACTCAAGTTCACTGCCGCGCAGGATGACGTGCTGGACGGCGCCCCGATCGTGGTCCTGGTCAACGAGGGCTCGGCGTCGGCTTCGGAAATCGTAGCCGGGGCACTGCAAGATCATCGACGCGCCATCATCATGGGGCAGCAGACCTTCGGCAAGGGCTCCGTGCAGACCATCATCCCGATTACCAACAATACGGCGGTCAAGCTTACTACCGCGCGCTATTTCACCCCTTCGGGCCGTTCCATACAGGCCGAGGGAATCAAACCGGACATCGAGCTCGACGACCTGGAGGTGCGAGTTGTCGAGAAGCCCGAGGTGAAGGCGATCAAGGAGTCGGATCTCGCGGGGCATCTGGAAAACGGCAAGGACGAAGATGCGGGGGGTGCGGAAGAGCCTTCATCGGCAGACGATGCAAAAACTGGAGCGACACCAGATTATCAACTGATCGAGGCACTCAACCTGCTCAAGGGACTGTCCATCCTGCAATCGAAGAAGTATCCAGGCTGAGGACCGGGCTCTCAGATGGACAGCGAAAGCCGTTCGCGGCTGGCGACGGGATCCCGCGGAGCCGGTACATTATCGTGGCGTCGCGCCGTTCGCTGTCTCTGCTGGCGCCTGTTGCTGCTCGTGACCGTGATTCCCGGTGCGCTCGCGGGCGACCAGCGAGTCGACTCGCTGCCCCGCATTGCGCTGATCATTGATGACATGGGATATCGGGTTTGGCAGGGACGAGCGGCCTTGTCCCTGCCGGGTCCCGTCACCTATTCTTTCCTTCCGCACACCCCGCATGCCCGCCGGCTGGCCGAGACCGCCCATCGACTCGGGAAAGAGGTGATGCTCCACCTTCCCATGGAGCCGGAGACCGAGAACTGGCTAGGACCCGGCGGGTTGACCTCGGCGATGAGCGAGGAGCAGTTGAAACAGACGCTCCATCTGGCGCTCGCCTCCGTGCCCCACGTGGTCGGCGTCAACAATCACATGGGGAGCCTGTTGACCAGGCAAGAAGACCGCATGCAGTGGTTGATGCAGGGGATTCTAGACAACGGAGAGTTGTATTTTATCGACAGCCGCACTAGCAGTGAGACGATCGCCGAAGCAATGGCCCTGCGCATGGGGATCCCGGCCGCCCGGCGAAATGTTTTTCTCGACAACAACAAGGAGCCGGGGGCGATCCGCGAGCAGTTCCGCGAGCTGCTGCGCATAGCCGAGACCACCGGGCAAGCGATCGGCATCGGACACCCCTATGCGGAAACACTGGAGGTTCTAGAGGAGCAACTGGAGCGACTCGCGGACCGGGGTGTTCGCCTGGTACCGGCCTCCGAACTGGCAACCACCGATATCAGGAGCGAGTCATGGCACGCGTACTCATCCCCCTTGCCCCGGGTTGTGAAGAGCTCGAGGCCGTAACCGTCGTCGACCTGCTGCGCCGGGCGGGTATCGAAGTCATCACCGCCGGCCTGCAGCCGGGAGCCGTTACCGCCAGTCGCGGTGTGACCCTGGTCCCAGACGCTGCGCTGGACGAGATCAAGGACCAAGACTTCGATATGATCGTGCTACCGGGAGGGTTGCCCGGGGCCGACCACCTGGACGGGGACCCGAGGATCCACGCCTTGCTGCGGCGTATGTCCTCGGCAGGTCGCTACACAGCTGCGATCTGTGCGGCTCCGAAAGTGCTCGCCAATGCAGGTTTGTTGGCGGGCAAGGCGGCGACCTGTTATCCCGGAGTCCTTGATCCCATGGTCCTGCCCCAGGTTGATGTGCTCGAGGAGGCGGTGGTTAGCGACGGCAAGGTGATCACCTCGCGCGGTCCAGGGACCGCCATGGATTTCGCCCTCGAGCTGATCGAGCGCCTCGCGGGGAAGACGATCCGCGACCAGGTGGAGGCGGGACTGGTGCGCAGCTGAACGCGCAGTTTGGGCGCTCCCCAGCGCACGTTCGCTGTCGGCGAAACGGCGCAGGCGGGGATGCGCGCGGTGGCTAGGGTAACTACTCGGGGCGGCAACATCCGGCGTTAGGAGCGCGAGCGGACCCAGGCGCCCACCAGCAGAACCCCGCCACCCAGGGCGAGTGCGCCGGCCGCCCATGCGAGCGTAGCGGTGGAAAGGAGCGCATTGCTGCCCAATCCAAACAGCAGTGCCGAGCTGATTAGGAGAGATCCGCCACTGATGGTGGCGATGATTCGTCGCTGTCCGGCGACCAGGTCGCGGCGCAGATGGACCAGATCCTCGGACCGCCATTGCAGCTGCAGGCGGCCCTCCACCGCGTCTCGCAGGGCCTTATGGGCGAGCAGCGGCACGTCCCCCGCCTCCTCGGTCCAGCGGGGAAAGTGCTTCTGTAGCTTGCGCATCAAGGCGCGGGGCCCGACCTGGCCCTCCATCCAGCGCTCGAGGAAGGGTTTGGCGGTGGTCCACAAGTCCAGCTCGGGATAGAGCTGCCTCCCCAGTCCCTCGATGTTGAGCAGGGTCTTCTGCAGCAACACCAGCTGCGGTTGAATCTCCATATTGAACCGCCGGGCGGTTTGAAACAGGTGCAGCAGAAAATGGCCGAAGGAGATGTCGCGCAGCGGCCGGTTGAAGATCGGCTCGCATACGGCTCGGATAGCGGATTCGAACTCGTCTACCCGGGTCTCTTTCGGTACCCACTCGGATTCCACGTGCAGCTCGGCGACCCGTCGATAGTCACGATTGAAAAAGGCGAGCAGGTTCTCCGCCAGGTAGCGCTGGTCTTCCCCGGTCAGCGTACCGACGATTCCGAAGTCCACCGCGATATAGCGCCCGTTGGGCTCGACGAAGATATTCCCCGGGTGCATGTCGGCGTGGAAGAAGTTGTCGCGAAACACCTGTGTGAAGAAGATTTCCACTCCCTGTTCGCCCAGCTGCCGCATGCTGATCCCTTGCTCTTTGAGACGCGCAACGTCTCCCACTGGCGTGCCATGTATGCGCTCCATTACCATGACGTTGCGTCGCGTGAGGTCCCAATAGACCTCAGGAACATAGAGCATCTTGCTACCTTCCCAATTGCGGCGCAGCTGGGACGCGTTAGCCGCCTCGCGCACCAGGTCCAGCTCGTCGAAGATCGTCCGTTCGTAATCTTTCACGACTTCCACCGGCCGCAAGCGACGCCCGTCCCGCCAGTAACGCTGGGCCAATGCGGCGAGGATGTAGAGCAGTCCCAGATCTCGCCGGATCACCTTCTCGATCCCCGGGCGCAGCACCTTGATCACCACCTGTGCGCCGCCCTTCAAGCGAGCCACGTGGACCTGGGCGATAGAAGCGGACGCTAGCGGTTGGGCATCGAACTCGGTGAACACGGTGTTCAGCGTTTGGCCGTAGGCTTTTTCGATCAATAACCGAGCCTGCTCCCCGGAGAACGGCGGGACGCGGTCCTGGAGCTTGGCCAATTCATCGGCGATATCGAGGGGGATCAGGTCACGGCGGGTGGAAAGGATCTGGCCGAACTTGATGAAAATGGGCCCGAGCTCCTCCAACGCGCGGCGAATGCGTACCGGATAGGGAGGCAATCGACCCCGCCGCAGCCAGTAGAGGGGTGAAAGATAGAGCAGAAATCGTATAGGCCGAAACAAATGGGTGGCAAGGATAACCTCGTCCAGTCCGTTGCGTAGCAAAACCCAGTTGATATGCAGCAGCCGAAAGGCCTGCGCCGGACGTATCATTCCCCGTCCTCAGCGCCGAATTCGACCGCGCATCCGTTCCACCCGGCTTTGCAGCCGCTCCACGTCGTCGCGCAGCGTATCGACCCCGGTGAGAAACTCTTCGGCCTCGTAGCGGGTCGGCAGAAGGCGGACCTCCTCTTGCAGATATTCCTGTAGATTCTTGCCTGCGGTATCGGCCGTCGCTCGACCCCAATTGACCATGGCACGTGCTCCCTTACCCATTTCATGCGCCACCACATCGCCGGTGATCCGGGAAAGCTGTTCCTCCCAGTCGATGTCCATGGCCCCGAGGATTTTGCCGAAGCGGTGCCCCAGTTCGCTATCGCCTGCGATGGATACGCGCCCAGCGAACAAGTGCTCGGCGCTGTCTTCCGAGCGGCTCATGCGTATCAGGTCAAGGGCCGACCCCTGTAAGGTGCAGTCCGGCTCTCCTTCGTGCTGAGTGGTTATTTGGAGCCCTTCGGGTCCGGGCACCAGATAGAGGGTCCCGATGCCGGAAAGCTCGACGCCAACCACGCGCCCGTGCATTTCGGCGATCTTACGCTTGGCGTCCGGATCCAATCCCAGATATCGGTTGACAGCCGCTTCCAAGGCAGCGCTTGCGGCGGTGGCTATCATGGCGGCGCCTACAGCTTGTAGCCTCGATGGATAGCGACGATGCCGCCACTCAGATTGAAATATTCGCAGCGTTCGAACCCGGCATCCTGCAGCATGGTCTTCAGGGTTTCCTGATCTGGGTGCATGCGGATCGACTCGGCGAGATAGCGGTAGCTTTCTTCATCCTTGGCGATCAACTTTCCAATCTTCGGCAACAGGCCGAAAGAGTAGAGATCGTAGGCCAAAGAAAGTGGCTTCGATCTCGGTTTAGAAAACTCCAGAATGAGCAATCGGCCCCCGGGTTTGAGAACACGGAATATGGCTCTCAGTGCCGCGTCTTTGTCGGTTACATTGCGCAGGCCGAAGCCGATGGTCGCGCAGTCGAAACAGGCGTCGGGAAACGGAAGATCTTGGGCATCCGCCTGTACATAGCCCAAATTGCCAGCGAGACCCCGGTCCAGCATCCGCTGTCGACCCATGCGCAGCATGGATGCATTGATGTCGGAAAATACAACTTCGCCCTCAGCCCCTGCCAGGGTGGCAAAACGGGCCGCCAGATCGCCGGTCCCGGCGGCAAGGTCGAGCACCCGCTGACCCCGGCGCACTCCCGCCAGCTCCACTGCTCGGCGTTTCCAGAGCCGGTGAATACCGAGGGACATCAGGTCGTTCATCAGGTCATAGCGGCTGGCCACGGAATCGAAGACGTTGCGCACCCGCTGCGCCTTCTCCTGCTCAGGGACCTGCTGGTAGCCGAAATGGGTCGTACGCTGCTCGGGCATGGGGTCGGGCTATCCTGTTTGGGGCCGGGCTACACCAGGTCAAGAGTACATGGCGTGGCCGGCCGATTTCCAACGCTCCGCGAGCTGACCAGGGAACACCTGCTTGCGGCAAGTGAGCGCGGGCGCGAAATTTTTGCGTCCCGGGCTGTGCGCTGCGAAGGGACGACTACCTTGGTAGCCCTAGGATGCAGTTTCCTTGCGCGTATATCCAGCGGCCTTCAATTCGTCGAGGTAGGCCTTCCAGTTTTTCTCGTGCTCCGCTCCGAGCCGGTACAGGGTGTCCCACGCATAGATCCCGGTGTCGTGCTCGTCGTCGAAATGCAGACACACAGCATAATTGCCCACCGGTTCGATGCGGTCGATGTTGACGTCTTCTTTGCCGATCTGCAAGACCCGCTGACCGGGTCCATGCCCCTGTACCTCGGCAGAGGGCGAAAACACCCGCAGATACTCGCAAGGCAGATTGAACTGGGCGCCGTCGTCGAAGGTGATCTCCAAAACGCGCGACTGCCGGTGCAGGTTGATTTCCGTAGGGATGGGATTGGCCATTCGAGCTAAATCCTCTGTGGGCTAGGGCCTGTTACCACTATGCGGATGCCCAGCGTTGGCCCTCAAGTGAGACCAGACCAGGCGCGCAGAGCGTAGTTTGGTTGCGCCAAATAAGCGATGCGCAACGCCGTATGGGCGCATTTGCGGGCCAACCCGTCGGGACGGGGCCATTTTTCCCCATGACCGCGTTGCACTTTCGCTTTTGTACCGCAAGTACACCACGCTCAGTGCGCCTCGTCCTGCGAAAAAATGGCCGCCGTCGATGGATATCCGCATAGTGGTAACAGGCCCAAATAACTTTCGATTTCAGAGCAACTACAGGATATACCGGCTTAGGTCTTCATCTGCCGCCAGT
>JAHEIA010000027.1:0-4336 GCA_024639625.1 Chromatiales bacterium | reverse complement strand
ACACCCGCAGATACTCGCAAGGCAGATTGAACTGGGCGCCGTCGTCGAAGGTGATCTCCAAAACGCGCGACTGCCGGTGCAGGTTGATTTCTGTAGGGATGGGTTTGACCATGCAAGATAGATCCTCTGTGGGCTAACAACTTTCGATTTCAGAGCAACTACAGGATATACCGGCTTAGGTCTTCATCTGCCGCCAGTTCTGCCAGATGGCTATCCACGTATGCGGCGTCGATGACCACCCTAACGCCGCTTTGTTCTTCCGCCTGGAAGGAAATTTCTTCCAGCAGTCGTTCCAGTACTGTGTGCAGCCGCCGGGCACCGATATTCTCCGTGCGTTCGTTGACGTGCCAGGCGATCTCCGCGATGCGCTCCAGCCCGCCTTCGGTGAACTCCAGATCCACGCCTTCCGTCGCCAGTAATGCCTTGTACTGTTCGGCGAGTGCCGCGTCGGGTTCGGTCAAGATGCGGACGAAGTCGTGCGAACTCAAGGCGTCGAGTTCGACGCGAATCGGCAGACGTCCCTGTAGTTCGGGTATCAAGTCGGAAGGCTTTGCGAGGTGGAATGCACCCGAGGCGATGAACAGGACATGGTCGGTCTTGATCATGCCGTGCTTGGTCGACACGGTGCTGCCCTCCACTAGCGGCAGAAGATCCCGCTGCACCCCTTCTCGAGAGACATCCGGGCCCCCGTATTCCGAGCGCTGTGCAATCTTGTCCAATTCGTCAAGAAACACAATCCCGTTTTGCTCGACACTTTCCAGCGCCCTCAGCTTCAGGTCCTCTTCATTGATGCGGCGGGCTGCCTCCTCGTCTTGCAGTAACTTAAGCGCGTCTTTTACCCTCAATTTGCGCTTGCGCGTGCGGCCGCCGCCCAGATTTTGGAACAATCCCTGGAGCTGGCTGGTCATCTCTTCCATCCCCGGAGGGGCCATGATCTCGACGCCCATCTGTGGGGCGCGGACCTCGACCTCGATCTCCTTGTCGTCCAATTCCCCATTTCGCAGCTTTACGCGGAAGCGGTCACGGGTCCCGCTGGATGGCCCGCTCGCACCCTCGCCCGAGTAGGCAGTCTCGCTGCGCGCAGGCCCCGGCAGCAGGGCATCCAGAACCCGCTCCTCGGCTCCCTGTTGGGCATCGACCTGCACCTTTGCCAGTTCCTGCTCGCGCAACATCTTGACCGCGACATCGGCCAGATCGCGGATGATAGACTCGACGTCGCGCCCGACATAGCCGACTTCGGTGAATTTCGTGGCTTCGACCTTGAGAAAAGGCGCGTTGGCAAGTTTCGCCAAGCGCCGCGCAATTTCGGTCTTGCCGACACCGGTGGGTCCGATCATGAGGATGTTCTTCGGCGTGATTTCGTTGCGCAGTTCGTCGCTGACCTGCGAGCGACGCCAGCGATTGCGCAGCGCGATGGCCACCGCGCGCTTTGCGTTCCCTTGACCGACGATGTGCTTGTCCAGTTCGCGAACGATACTTTGTGGCGTGATTTCCGACATGACTGCGTGGGGCCCCTAAACTTCGCTATCCAGTTCTTCGATGGTGAGATTGTGGTTGGTGTAGACGCAGATGTCGGCAGCAATACGTAACGCCTGTTCCACAATGGCGCGAGCGGCGAGATCCGTATTCTCGAGCAGTGCCCGGGCGGCGGCTTGCGCATAGGCGCCGCCGGAGCCGATCGCCATCAAGCTGTTTTCCGGCTCGATGACGTCTCCGGTGCCGGAAATGATCAGCGATGCTCGTTTGTCGGCCACCGTGAGCAGTGCCTCGAGGCGGCGTAGAGAGCGGTCGGTGCGCCAATCTTTAGCCAATTCCACGGCCGCCCGGGTGAGGTTGCCGTGGTGCTTTTCCAGTTTGCCTTCGAAGCGTTCGAACAAGGTGAAGGCGTCTGCTGTGGCGCCGGCAAAACCCGCCAGCACCTGTTCGTGGAACAGGCGCCGGACCTTGCGCGCGTTGCCTTTCATCACCGTGTTGCCGAGGGAGACCTGGCCATCGCCACCGACAACCACAGTGCCGCCCCGGCGGACCGAAAGAATGGTAGTGCCGTGCAGAACCTCCACGCGAAACCCCTTCCCCGACTGTGAAGGCGCCATTGTAACGGAATCTTCGCGGATGCGGAAAAACCAGCCGGCAGCCCCGCTGTCGGATATCCGGCGGGCTTATTTCCTGCGCTTGGCACGCGGATGGGCCCGGTCATACACCTGGGCGAGGTGCTGAAAATCGAGGTGGGTGTAGATCTGGGTGGTACTGATATTGGAGTGTCCTAGGAGTTCTTGTACCGCACGCAGATCACCGGAAGATTCCAGCAGGTGGCTGGCGAACGAGTGGCGCATCAGGTGCGGGTGGAGGTTGCGCGGCGATCCGTGCTTCAGCGCCCAGCGCTGCAAGCGTTTCTGAATGCTGCGCGGATGCATCCGGCTCCCGCGGCGACTCAGGAACAGGGCTCGCTCGCCTTGCGGGGCGAAAGCCGCGCGGGCGGGCAGCCAATTCTCGATCGCTTGCCGCGCCTTCGCGCCGACCGGGACACGCCGGGTTTTCGCGCCCTTGCCGGTAACCTCCAGTGTGGCGTCCCGAGCATCGATGCTCTCCAGGTCGAGGGACACCAGTTCCGCTAAGCGCAAGCCGGACGAATAGAGCAATTCCAGCATCGCGAGGTCCCGAATCTCAAGCGAGTCTGCGGCCGGGATATCGAGCATGCGCCCGAGCTGATCCGCGTCGAGTGTCGCTGGCAGCTTGCGTTGCGTCTTCGGGGCGCGCAGGCCTTGGGCTGGGTTGTGGGTTACTTTCCCCTCGCGCAAAAGATAACGATACAGTCCGCGCAGGGCGGATAGCTCGCGTTGCAGGCTGCGACCCGAAATCCCCGAACGGTGGCGTGCGGCAATGTAGCTGCGAAGCTGGTGCTGGTCCAGCTGTCCCCAGTTCGCTAAGCCTTGGGCCCGCCACCAGGAGCGCGCTAGCGTCAGGTCGCGCGCGTAGCACTCGCGGGTCTTCGCCGAGAGCCGCCGCTCGTGCTGCAAATGGTGCAGGAACGCGGGCAACCAGGCGTCGCTGCTATCGGTGCCTTGCATGCCGCTACGGCGCTCCAAACGTATCGTTGTGTTCAGGTCCCGGCCAACGAAACTACCTGTAGGGTCCGGCTTACGACTTCGCCGAGGCGGTTGAGAAAGTCGGTGCGCTCATGCGCATGGAAACGTCCCGGATCGCGGCTTCCAATGGCGAGCACGCCGCGCAAGCCGTCAGCCCGTAACGGGATCAGAGCCGCGGATTGGATCTCTGCTGCCCGTTCGCCGAACAGATATCCGTACTGCGCCGGTTGCAGCTGGCCGCAGACGGGGGCTGCGCTTTCCAGCAGCTCACCAGCTGCGCTGCGCTGCTCTTGGCTGCGGTCCGCGAGCGCCGTTCCGTCCGCGTCTTCGAGCAGTTTGAGTTCCACCGCATCGGCTTCGAATTCGTCGAACAGATGATCCTGCAGCACGCCGAGAGTTTGCTCCAGGCTGTTCGCATCCATCAGCGACAAGGTCAGCCGGTGCAGCCTTTGATTGAGCTGCTCGTTATCCCGCGCAACCTCGATGAATTCCGAGAGTTGTGCTTTGTAGCGGTTCGCCTCGTCCCGCAGCAAGGTGATTTGCCGTTCCACCAAGGACACCGCTTTGCCGCTCGGATGGGAGAGGCGGAGTGTGAGCAACAGTTCCGGATGGCGGTCGAAGAACCCGGAATGGGCGGCCAGATAGTCCGCTACCAAGGCCTCTCGATCGGGATCCGGTTCCAAGGGTTGTGTTTTTGGGTTTTTCATAGCGCAATGCTCCCCTCGAATACGCTCGCTGTTGGGCCCGTCATCCATACTGGCGAGTCTTCTTGATCCCAATCTACCACAAGAACTCCCCCTGGCAGGCTAACTTTTACGCTCGGCTCCAAGACGCCCTGGATGCGTCCTACGACTACCGCGGCGCAGGCGCCACTGCCGCAGGCGAGCGTCTCCCCGACACCGCGCTCGTAGACACGTAATCGGATGTGCGCCGGGGAAAGCACTTCCATGAACCCCACATTGACGCCTTGCGGGAAACGCGGGTGCGCCTCGACCGCAGGACCCAATCTCGCCACCGCCGCATTGGCCACCGCAGGGACCGTGATCACCGCATGCGGATTGCCCAGGGATACAGCCCCGATGCGCAGTATCTCTTCGCCCACCTCCAAGGCATACTCGGCAGCCTTCTCAGCAGCGACGAACGGGATCATCGGAGGTTCCAACAGGGGGGCGCCCATGTCGACCCGCACCTGACCGTCGGCTTGCAGAAAGAGCCGGAGGCGGCCTGCCCGCGTGGCGACCTCGAGCGCC
>JAHEIA010000368.1 GCA_024639625.1 Chromatiales bacterium | reverse complement strand
TCTCCGTCGGGCCTACGACGCGATGCAGCGGCGGCTGTCCGAACTGTGGGAGCAGCGTGCGCCCAATCTGCCCTTGAACACGCCTTATGAGGCACTGATCCTGGCATCGATCGTGGAACGTGAGACCGGGGTCGCCAGCGAGCGTCCGGAGATTGCGGGCGTGTTCATTCGGCGCCTACGTAAGGGGATGAAGCTGCAGACCGATCCGACGGTGATCTACGGCATGGGAGAGGGCTATCAGGGAAATATCCGCCGCAAGGATCTGGAGGCGGATACGCCCTACAACACCTACGTCCATGCAGGTTTGACCCCGACCCCGATTTGCATGCCCGGCGCCGATTCCATCCATGCGGTGCTGCATCCAGCGCAGGGCAAGAGCCTTTATTTTGTCGCTAAAGGAGATGGCAGCCATTATTTCTCCGCGACCTTGAAAGAGCACAACGGGGCGGTGCGCAGGTTCCAGTTGGGCCGCCGGTAGCCCCACGGGCGGGGCCACTGAATTCGAGAGAGAGAGCAAGAATCATGGGCATCCAATGAGAGCGAAACCGGGCAGGTTCCTTACCGTGGAAGGGATCGAAGGTGCTGGAAAGAGCTGCAATCTCGAATGCATTCAACAGTTCTTGCGCGACGCAGGGCATCCCATTCTGTTGACCCGGGAGCCGGGCGGCACGGACCTGGGCGAGGAGATTCGCGCGTTGCTGTTGGGGCACAAGCACCACGGAATGAGCGTGGACAGCGAGCTGTTGCTGATGTTTGCGGCGCGTGCCGAGCATCTGGCGCAAAAGATCAAACCGGCGCTGGAGCGAGGAACCTGGGTGCTCTGCGACCGCTTTACCGACGCGACCTATGCCTACCAGGGGGGTGGGAGGGGAATTTCCCCGCGGCGAATCGCCGCGCTGGAGGATTGGGTACAGTGCGGCCTGCATCCCGACCTGACGATCTTGCTGGACCTCCCGGTAGCGCAGGGTCGCCAGCGCGCCGCCCGGCGCTCGGCGCCCGACCGCATCGAGCGGGAGCGCAGCGAGTTTTTCGAACGGGTCAGGTCGGCCTATCTGGAGCGCGCGAGGGGCGAGCCAAAACGCATCCGCGTGGTCGACGCCTCGGCTGCCTTGCCGGCCGTGCAGGCGCAGATTCGCCGCCTGATGGCGGATTACCTGGCAGGAGAGGGCGCGTGACCGACGGCGCAGCGACGTCGGTGCCGACCATACTGCCGTGGCAGCAGTCCCTTTGGGAGAGGCTATGGCAGGTCCGCCGTAGCGACCGTTTGCCGCATGCGCTCTTGTTGCGTGGTCCCCTGGGGACCGGCAAGCGGCTTTTCGCCGGGGTGCTGGCGCAAGCCGTCTTGTGTGGCAAAAACGACGATCAGGGGCTGCCCTGCGGGCGCTGCCAGAGCTGCCGCCTGTTTGAGGCCGGCAGCCATCCCGAATATCTGTTGGGCGAGCCCGAAGAGGACGCGAAGACCCGAGAGATCAAGGTCGATACCATCCGCGAGCTGACTTCGCGGGAGGTATTAACGACGCAGACCGGGGGACGAAAGGTTATCGTTGTCGATCCGGCGCACCGGATGACCCTGGCGGCGGCAAACAGCTTGCTGAAGACCCTCGAGGAGCCGGGTGCCAAGACCTTGTTGTTGCTGATCAGCGAAGAGGCGTATCGTCTGCCGGCCACCGTTCGCAGTCGTTGTCAGAGCATCGATTTTCCGCTTCCGCCGCCAGAATGCGCGCGCTCCTGGTTGCGACAAAACAGCGGATTCGCCGACCCGGATCTGCTTCTCGGCTTGGCCGGAGGCGCTCCCTTTGTAGCGCTGCAGTACGCGGACCCTGAGATCCAGAGCGCGCGCAACCTTGCCCTGGAGGAGTTCGTGCGCGTCTTCCAGGGCGAGCAAGACCCCGTGGCCATCGCCGAACGCTGGTTGGAGATCGACCGCGTGCGGCTCCTTGATTGGATGGCGGGCTGGCTGTTGGATGTGCTGCGCCTGCAGATCGGCAGCAGTTCACAAAATTTGATCAATCCGGACCAGGAAAACCTTTTCCAAGGCCTGGCGAAGCAGGTAGACTCTAAACTAGCATACCGGCTCCTCGATCAGGTGCTGGCCGCGAAGAGCGTTGCGGACTCGACCGTGAATCCGCAACTGATGCTGGAGGGCCTGTTGATCGATTGGGCGGAAGAACGGTAAATCAGCGGTGCACGCATGGCGAGTTTGAACGTACCTGGACACATGCAAGGGATCCTGTCGCTTACGATCAAGGACCTGAATGCCCTATACGCCGCCTACATGCAGTTCGTCAAGAATGGCGGGCTCTTTATTCCTACCATGAAGAAATATCACCTGGGCGATGAGGTTTTTATCTTGCTGACCCTGATGGACGAGCCGGATCGGATCCCGGTGGCGGGCAAGGTGATATGGATCACCCCGGTGGGTGCGGAAAGCAACCGGACCGCGGGTATCGGGGTGCAGTTTTCGGAACAAGACGGCGGTATGACGCGGAGCAAGATCGAGACTTATCTGGCCGGCGCCCTGAAGTCCGAGCGCCCCACCCACACGCTGTAACCCCATTCGTTGCGGACGTTCCCATAGCCCCCTGCTTCGTGGAGGCGAAATCATGCTCATCGATTCCCACTGCCATCTGGACCGTGTCAGCCTAAAGTCCTATGACAAGGATTTCGCGGCCATGATGCGTGCGACTGCCGAATCCGGAGTCTCGCATATGCTGTGCGTTTCCATCGATCTGGAGTCGTATCCGAAGATGCTTGCGCTGGTCGAAGACTACGATCAGGTCTTCGTTTCGGTCGGCGTTCATCCCAACGAAAGCAAGCGTCGCGAACCGACCGTCGATGAATTGGTTCTATTGGCACAGCATCCGAAGAACGTTGCGATCGGCGAGACCGGTCTCGACTATTATCGCAGCCAAGGTGAGCTGGAGTGGCAGCAGAATCGCTTCCGCCTGCATATTCAGGCCGCGCGCCGTGCCGAGAAACCCCTCATCATCCATACCAGGGAGGCGCGGGAAGACACGATCCGGATCCTGCGCGAGGAGGAAGCGGCCCAGGTGGGCGGTGTCATGCACTGTTTTTCCGAAAACTGGGAAATGGCGGCGCAGGCCCTGGATCTGGGTTTCTATATCTCCTTCTCGGGTATCGTGACCTTCGCCAACGCAGGCGATCTGCGGGAAGTGGCGCGCAAGGTGCCGCTGGAGCGCATGCTGATCGAGACCGACAGCCCCTATTTGACTCCGGTACCGCACCGCGGAAAGCCCAACGAGCCGCGGTTCGTGAGGCAGGTTGCCGAGTGTCTCGCGGAACTCCGCCATCTCGATATCGAAGATCTGAGCAGCATCACGAACGAAAATTTCCGGCGCTTGTTTTCGCCCCGCACTGTCTGAGCTTCCGCGCAGCGACGCATTTGCCGCATCGCATCTTGCCTCCGCGGTTCGCGCTGGCCGGGGGCGAGCCGCCGCAGGGCCGAGGAATACGATCCCCAATCCCCACTCCGAGAGTGCCCGAGTCACAGTTCGCCGCGGAATTTTTGACGCAGCGGGATGACTCCCTGTATCTGATTCGTACGGCAGGAACTTTTCACCCGGCTTGGGAGATGGCGGTCGACGAAGCGGCTTGCCATGCGTTCGGATCGGACCTGCTCTCGCGAAAATCCTGCGCCTGTGTTGCGCTCGCGGCGAACCGCCACGTGTAGGCAAGGCGCGGCAGCCGCTGGGGGGCTGATGAAGAAACGTGCGTTCGCCGGTCTCGTAAGCCTGTCGGGATTGCTTGTGCTGTCATCGGTCGCCGGCCCGTCGCTACGCAATGCGCAGTTCCTCGAATCCACCGCGTTGCCTGCTTTCGCAGAAACCGGCGGCCTTGGGCCGGCGCCGCGTCTCCAGCTAGCAGCGCCCGATTCGCAGCAGAGCTTCGTCGTTGCGCAGGCGGGACTGATGGTCGATACACGG
>JAHEIA010000026.1 GCA_024639625.1 Chromatiales bacterium | reverse complement strand
GGTGTCGCCGGCTGCGTCGGAGCCGCGCCCACTGCGGTTGATCCGCTGGCTGCAGTGAAGGAAACCGCCGACCGGACGATGTACGAAGTAAAGGCCCACAAGTCGGAGTTGGAGGTCAACCCGGGGGCGATTTACGGTTTGGTCGAAGAGTATGTACTGCCGCACTTCGACTTCGAGCTGATCTCCCGCTATGTGCTTGGCAAGCACTGGCGTGGCGCTAGTCCGGAGCAACGGGTGCAGTTTATCGAGCAGTTTCGCACCTTGATGGTGCGCACCTATGCGCATGCACTGCTCAATTACTCAGACCAGGAAATCAAATATTTACCCCTGCGCATGGACGCAGACGGCAAGCGTGCCGCCGTGGATACCTTGGTGCGCCAGGCCGGGGCGCCGGATATTCCGATCGAGTACCGGCTCCGCCTGGAACAGGACGGGGTTTGGCGGGTTTACGATGTGGTGATCGACGGGGTTAGCCTGGTGTCCAATTATCGTACCAGCTTCTCCGGACATATCCGCCGCATGGGATTGGATGGGCTGATTGCATGGTTGGACGAGCGCAATCGGCAGTCCGCGCAATGAGCGGCGCGCAACTGATCCCTGGCGACGACGGGGTCTGGCGCTTGCGCGGGGAGCTCAGTTTCGCCAGCGTGCCCGAGATGTTGAGCAAGAGCGCCGAGTTGTTCGCCGCGGGCGGCGATTTGGTGCTGGACCTGCAGGACGTGGATGCGGCAGACAGCGCGGGACTAGCGCTATTGCTCGAGTGGCTGGCGATGAGCCAGCAGCGCAAGCAACGTCTGCAACTGCGCAATCTTCCGAAGGGGATCCAGGCGATTGCCGATATGAGTAATCTGGGCCCCCTGCTTGAGCGGATGAAAACCTGACTGGGAACCGACTTAGGGGGCTTGGATGCCCGGCCGGTGGTTCCAGGGGTTTCATGTTCCGTGGAGAGTAACCGCCAACCGACGCTGATGGGGATGTGTCCGGTGTTCCCAGAGAAAGATTCCCTGCCAGGTGCCGAGCGCACAGCGACCGGCGCTGATCGGCAGGCAGAGTTCCATTTTGCTGAGAATGGAGCGGACGTGGGCGGGCATGTCATCGGGCCCCTCCGCCGCATGGCCGAACAAAGGGTCGCCGTCCGGAACCAGGCGCGCCATAAATGCCTCCAGGTCCTGACGTACCTGGGGGTCTGCGTTTTCGCACAGGACCAGGGAGGCGCTTGTGTGCTGGACGAAGAGATGACAAAGGCCAGTTCGCACGCCGCCTTCAGCGACCAGTGCTTGGACCTTTGTCGTAATGTCGTAGGTGCCCCGGCCGCGGGTAGGGATCACCAGGTTGTGCTGCTTTAGCATTGGCGGTTGGCTCCATCGGTGTGATTCGAACATTCTGGCATCCGAACTTGGTTCGAACAAAACGATCTGCATGGAGTTTATGGCAGGATCCGAGCTAGCGCATCGCGGGGCGACTCCGCTCCTGGAAAAGATCCTTGTCTCGGGATTAAAGGGGGTTGGGCCGCGGTCCGCGGGGAAACTTGCCAAGCTCGGCATCGAAACCGTCCAGGATGTGTTGTTCCATCTTCCCGTGCGCTACCAGGACCGCACTCGGGTTGTGCCGATCGCCGACTTGCTGCCGCGGGATCAGGCTGTTGTTCTGGGTCGCGTGGAATCGGCCCAGGTGCGCATGGGCCGCCGCCGCTCACTATTGGTGCACCTGGAAGATGCGACCGGGTCGCTGCTGCTGCGCTTCTTCCATTTCAATTCCGCACAGCAACGCAACCTGGCTCCGGGAAGCCTGTTGCGCTGTTACGGTGAGGCGCGTTCCGGGCCGACGGGGCTGGAGATGATCCATCCTGAGTATCGGCGCGTGAGCGACGGCGAAGAGCCCGCATTGGAACCGAGCCTGACGCCGGTGTACCCGAGTACCGAAGGTGTGAGCCAGCACGCCTGGCGCAACCTGACCGACCAGGCGTTGGCTCTGTTGGATCGTCATCCCGATTGTTTGCGGGAGCTATTCACAGACGAATTGTTGCGTTCGCTACGCTTCTCGCCGCTGGCGGCGGCGCTAACCTATTTGCACAGGCCGCCGCCGGATGCCCCCTTGGCGCAGCTGGCGGAAGGCACTCATCCGGCCCAGCGGCGTTTGATATTCGAGGAATTGCTGGCGCATCAGGTTAGCCTCCGGCAATTGCGCTTGCGGCACCGCCGCCTACCGGCGCCCGTGCTCGCGCCGGTGGGGGCGCTGAGCCAGAAACTGCTGCAGTCGCTACCCTTTCAGTTAACCGGTGCCCAGCGGCGTGTGGCGGCCGAGATCGAGCGTGAGCTCGCTGCTCCCCGGCCGATGCTCCGCCTGGTGCAGGGTGACGTCGGATCGGGAAAGACGATCGTGGCGGCGCTGGCGGTGATGCAGGCAGTGGAGGCCGGTTATCAAGTGGCCCTCATGGCCCCGACGGAGCTGTTGGCGGAGCAGCACCTGTCCAACTTCCGCGGGTGGCTGAGGCCCCTGGGGCTTCAGGTCGCCTGGCTGACCGGGCGCCAGAAAGGACGGTCTCGAGGGGAAACGCTGGCGGCGATCGCCCGCGGGGCCTGCCAACTGGTGGTCGGTACGCACGCCCTGTTCCAGGCGGGTGTGGAGTTCGCGTCCCTGGGCCTGGTGATCGTCGACGAGCAACATCGTTTCGGCGTACATCAGAGACTCGCCATGCGCGAGAAGGGGCGTGCGAAAGGACGTATCCCCCACCAGCTGATCATGACCGCGACGCCGATTCCACGGACGCTGGCTATGACGGCATATGCGGATCTCGATCTTTCTGTTATCGATGAACTGCCTCCCGGGCGCAGCCCGGTCACCACGGTGGTCGTCCCGGATACGCGCCGCGACGAGGTCATCGCACGCGTACTCCAAGCCTGTCGCAGCGGTCGTCAGGTGTACTGGGTATGCACCCTGATCGAAGAATCCGAGACGCTGCAATGTCAGGCCGCTGAGAATGCCGCGCGCGTGCTCGAACAGCGCCTGGCCGACTGCGCTGTTGGGTTGGTGCACGGCCGAATGACGGTGGAGCAGCGACACGAGGTGATGGCTGGGTTCAAACATGGGGCGCTGGACGTGCTGGTAGCGACCACGGTGGTGGAAGTGGGTGTCGATGTGCCCAATGCCAGCCTAATGGTGATTGAGAATCCGGAGCGGCTCGGCCTGGCGCAGCTGCACCAGCTGCGGGGCAGGGTCGGCCGCGGTGCGACCCAAAGTCACTGTGTTCTCATGTACCACGCACCCTTGGCGGAAGGTTCACGACAGCGCCTCGCAGTCATACGCTCGAGCAGCAATGGTTTTGCGATCGCGCAGAAAGACCTGGAGCTGCGCGGTCCAGGCGAGGTTCTAGGGACGCGACAGACGGGAGAACTGCGTTTTCGCGTCGCCGACGTGGTTCGCGATGCCCCGTTACTGGCTGAGGTGCGGCAGACGGCCGATCTGCTCCTGTCGGAGCACCCGCGCCGGGCGGAGTTGATGGTGCGCCGCTGGTTGGGCGCCCGGATCGATTACGCCCGGGTCTGACCGGGGTCCTTTCCGCTTGGCAAGCGATGCGGCTGGTCTGTCGAGCGCAGGGATATGCGATAATGCCGACAATCCGAAACGAAGGTGTCTGTGTTGCGATTGACTGTCTCCTCCCCACGCTCTGCGGAGCCGCGCTGGTTGCCTTGGGAGCAGCAACCGCGAGCTGCGATCCCGCTCGCCCTGTGCTCATGGTTGCGGGACGACAGCTCCCTAACAAGGCGGGTTCAGCTCGCCTGCAGCGGTGAATTTCGCGTGCGACTGCTGCGCCAGGCTTGGGGGAGCCCGCATTACACCGAGCGGAAGCTGCTGCGGATGCGCAGCGGCGGTATCGTCATGATCCGGGAAGTCGAACTGCTCTGCGCGGAAACCCCCTGGGTTTTCGCGCGCACGCTGATCCCGGTGCTCAGTTTGCGCGGCGCCGCCAGACAGCTAGCCCATCTGGGAGACAAACCATTGGGCGCGGTCCTTTTCTCCATGCGTGAGGTAAAGCGGGACAGCGTCGAGGTGGCCCGCCTGCTGCCTGCTCACGGCCTGTTTGCGGCGGCCGTAAATCACCTCGCGACTCCGCCGCAAGAACTTTGGGCGCGCCGCACCCTGTTCCTGTTCTCCGGCAAGCCGTTGTTGGTGAACGAGATCTTTCTTCCGGCCTCGGCGTGCGCTGACGCAGGGCAGGAACGGTGAACCGCGGCCCGGAAATCAGGGTGAGCAGCCTGCGCGAGCACACTTCTTGGCGTACCCGTCTGCTCCTTTATGCGCGTCTGGTTCGCCTCGACCGCCCGATCGGTATCCTGCTCCTGTTGTGGCCGACACTGTGGGCGTTGTGGATTGCCGGCGCCGGCAACCCACCATGGAGCGTCGTCCTGATCTTCCTGCTTGGCGTGGTCCTCATGCGTTCTGCCGGCTGCGCGATCAACGACTTTGCCGACCGGCATTTCGACGGCCAGGTGGCACGTACTCGGCATCGCCCGCTGGCCGTCGGACAGATACGTCCGCAGGAGGCCGTCGTCGTGTTCCTGGGGCTGAGCTTGCTGGCCTTCTCTCTGGTGCTCTTGTTGAATCGGCTGACGGTGCTCATGTCCGTGGTCGCGGTGAGTCTTGCCGCATTGTACCCATTTACCAAGCGTTACACGCACTTGCCGCAACTGGTGCTGGGTGCGGCATTTGGCTGGGCGGTCCCCATGGCGTTTACCGCGATTCAAGGAACCGTGCCTGCTGTGGGTTGGCTGCTGTTCGTGGCGACTGTGACCTGGGCGCTGATCTACGACACCGAATATGCCATGGTCGATCGGGACGACGATCTGCTGATCGGAGTCAAATCCTCCGCGATCTTGTTCGGGCGTTATGATCGCCTGGTGATCGCCGGGCTCCAATTCGCGTTCGTGTTGATGCTGTTGTGGATCGGCCGCATGGCGGACCTGGGGAATTACTATCTGCTGGGACTGGCGGGGGCCGCTGCAATGAGCCTGCGTCAACAGTTTCTGATCCGTCGGCGCGAGCCCCAAGCGTACTTCAAGGCCTTTCTCAACAACAACGTCTTGGGCATGCTGATCTTCCTTGGGCTGCTATTGCACTATCTGACGCTGTAAGCCGCAAATCGGGTCGCTTTTCGGGTCGCGGGCTCGAGTGAGTTTCAAGCGTGGACTTCGGATAATCGCGGACGGGGGCATCTCACCGGATGGCGCCAGCGGCTCAAAACCGATCCAAGGTGGCTCGCGCCACCGCCCAAACATCCACCCGAGCGATCCCGGCGGCCTTGAGCGTGCGAGCCACCTCTTCTACCGTACTCCCGGTGGAAACCACGTCGTCGATCAAGGCGACATGGCGCACCGGCAGGCGTTCGGTCAGGGCGAATGCGCCACGCATGTTGCGGTGGCGCAAGGTTCTATCCAGACCCACCTGCGGAGCCGTGTGCCGGGT
Source organism: Chromatiales bacterium (assembly GCA_024639625.1). Taxonomy (GTDB): domain Bacteria; phylum Pseudomonadota; class Gammaproteobacteria; order Chromatiales; family Chromatiaceae; genus JAHEIA01. The sequence continues at coordinate 7,279 of JAHEIA010000026.1, read as the reverse complement.
GCGGATGCACGCCCGGGCAGCCAGCGGAATCTGTATCCGTTTGGCAATGTGGCGACCGACCTCCAGCGCCTGATTGTAGCCGCGCTCGCGAAGTCGTGACCGGTGCAGCGGCACTGGCAGCAATAGCTCGGGGTACCGCACGCGGCTGTGCCGCAGAGCGTCGACGAGAAGCTCGCCAAGCAGCCGGGCGAATGCCAGGCGGGAGCGGAATTTGAGCCCGGTGATCAGATAGGGAATCGGGCCGCTATATGCAAAAGGCGCCCAGCAGCGGTCGTACTGCGGCCCTATTTGCTGGCAGGTGCCGCACGGAGTTCCCGGGTTGCTCGTGTCCGGCAACGGCAGACCGCAGCGCGGGCAGGGGCGGGCGATCCGCGGAAGATCCGCGCGACAGCCCAAGCAGAGATCCAGCCCGGATTGCCCTGCCGTTCCGCACAACACGCAGACCGGGGCATAGACACCGGATAGAGCCAATTCGATCCACTTGTTAACCATCTTTTCGCGTCGAAGTTGACAGGGGTGCAGGGTCGAGTACCATCCGTCTGGACTCGGCGAGACGCCACTTCTCTAAACCTAGCTGTGGGCGGACCGATTGTGAACCCTAATCCGCGTCTGGCCGACGCGGCCGTCTTCGATCCAGGGGTACGACCATGAACAGGGAACCGATGCGCCACGATTGGGCGCTGGACGAAATCGATGCGTTATTCGCGCTGCCGTTCAACGATCTTCTGTTTCGGGCTCAGTCGCTGCACCGGCAGGTTTTCGATCCCAACGCGATTCAGGTCAGCACCCTGTTATCGATCAAGACCGGAGCCTGTCCCGAGGACTGCGGATACTGCTCGCAGAGCGCACGCAACGATACGGGTTTGCAGCGCGAGAATCTGCTGCCTCTGGCCGAGGTTCTGCAGGCCGCAGCATCGGCCAAGAGCTGCGGAGCGACTCGGTTCTGCATGGGGGCGGCCTGGCGCAACCCGAGCGATCGCAACCTGGACCGAGTGATCGAGATGATCCGCGGGGTGCGCGAACTGGGCCTGGAGACCTGTGTGACCTTGGGTATGCTGAACCGGGAGCAGGCCGGTCGCTTGGCCGAGGCCGGTCTCGACTACTACAATCACAATCTGGACACCTCTCCCGAATTCTATGGCGAGGTGATCACTACGCGGACCTTCCGCGACCGGCTGCAGACCCTGGACCATGTACGCGAGGCCGGTATCCGCATGTGCAGTGGCGGAATTCTCGGCATGGGGGAGAATCGGCGTGATCGCTGCTCGATGCTGCGAGAACTAGCGAATCTTCCCCACCACCCGGAATCCGTTCCCCTCAACCTGCTGGTCCAAGTGGAAGGGACACCCTTGTTCGGCACCGCCAAGCTGGATCCCTTCGAGTTCGTGCGGACCATTGCCGTTGCCCGTATCCTGATGCCGCGTTCGCACCTGCGCCTCTCCGCGGGGCGCAGCGATTTGAGCGATGAGGCGCAGGCCCTGTGTTTCCTTGCCGGGGCCAACTCCATCTTTTATGGTGACCGCTTGTTAACCACCGACAATCCGCAAACCGGGCGCGATCTCGGCCTGTTCCAGCGGCTTGGCCTGCGTTTCGAACACATTACCGAGTCAGCGGGAGCGACAGCGGCTGCCTGTTGTAAGAGCGCCGACTCGCAAGGGTGATCCGGCCGCCGGCATGCGTTCTCTGCGTGCAGAGTTGAATGATCTCCAGCGTCGCCAACTGCGCCGGGAGCATCGCGTTTTGTCGGGGCCGCAAGGTCCGGAAGTGCTGGTGGATGGTAAGCCGGCGGTCAATTTCTGCAGCAATGACTATCTCGGACTGGCCGCCCATCCGCAGGTGGTGGGCGCGCTGCAGAAGGCAGCGGGGGTGTTCGGCGTTGGTAGTGGCTCCGCCCATCTGGTGAGCGGCTACAGCGATGCCCATCGCGCCTTGGAGGGAGAACTGGCTGAGTTCACGGGTCGTCCGCGGGCGCTCCTATTTTCCAGCGGCTATATGGCCAACCTCGGCGTGATCTCGGCGTTGCTGCGCCACGGCGACCGGGTTTTTCAGGATCGACTGAACCATGCCTCGTTACTGGATGCCGCAGTCTTGTCCCGTGCGCGACTGCGCCGCTATCCGCATGCGGATAGCGATGCGGTGAGCCGCTGGGTCGCCCCGGCGCAGGGCGGCGACTGCATGATCGTCAGCGACGGTGTGTTTAGCATGGACGGTGATCTCGCACCCTTGCCGAAACTGGCCGCCCTGGCACGCGCACACCGGGCCTGGCTGATGGTAGATGACGCCCACGGTCTGGGGGTGCTGGGCGCAACGGGTGGCGGCAGTTTGGAGCACTACGGCTTGGACTCGCGCGAGGTGCCGATTCTCGTGGGTACCCTGGGCAAGGCGTTCGGTACCTTTGGTGCTTTCGTCGCGGGTGACACGGATCTGATCGAATACTTGATGCAGAAGGCACGCACCTACATCTACACCACGGCGCCACCGCCGGCTGTGGCGGAAGCCACGCGAGTGAGTCTCGCAATTGCGCGCAGGGAAGTCTGGCGGCGAACGCACCTGGGTGAACTGATCGCGCGGTTTCGGGACGCGGTGAAGGGGTTCGGTCTGCCGTTGCAGGAGTCCTTCACCCCGATCCAGCCGGTAATCGCCGGCAGCGCCGAGCGAGCGCTGGCGTGGAGTCGGCGGCTCGCCCGCGAGGGGATCCTGGTGACCCCGATTCGCCCGCCCACAGTTCCTGAGGGAAGTGCGCGGCTGCGTATTACCTTGTCTGCCGTGCATACCGACCAGCACCTTGCCCGGTTGCTGGATGGACTGCGCCTGTTGGGCGAGGAGGAACGCGGGTGAGTCTTGCCTGCCGGTCTTCGGGACAGGGGGCCGATGTGGTGCTGCTGCATGGCTGGGGTATGCATTCGGGGGTCTGGTCGCTGTTCGAAGAACGCCTAGCTGCTCGCTACCGGGTCCACTGCATAGACCTGCCGGGGCATGGGCGCAGCCCGCCCGTGCGGTCCATACAGCCGGCTGTCGATTGGGCTGAGGCCTGCTTGGCGAGCGCGCCAGAGCGGGCTATCTGGGTAGGTTGGTCGTTGGGTGGATTGTTGAGCCTGCAGGCGGCGCTGCTTGCTGCGGAGCGAATTTCACGCCTCGTCATGGTCGCCGCGACGCCGTGCTTCGTGTGCCGGGACGACTGGCCGGACGCCATGCCGGTGGAGACCTTTAAGCAGTTCGCCGCACAGTTGAACGAGGACCCGCAGGCAGCCCTGGACCGCTTTCTGGCCCTGCAAGTGCGGACGGCGGACCATGAGCGCACTACCCTGCGCCGCCTGCGCGTGCAACTGAGCCGCTATCCGGTGCCCCAGCGAGCGCCCTTGCAGCAGGGACTCGGATTGTTGCGCGAACAGGATCTGCGTAGTGAACTGGCGCATCTGCAATGTCCCAGTCTTTGGGTTTTCGGAGAGCGCGATGCATTGGTCCCGCGGGGGGTCGCTGGGCAGATCCGTTCGCGGGTGGCGCACTCCCAGGTCGAGTTGCTGGACGGCGCCGGCCATGCCCTTGTGGTTTCTCACGACAGTCAGCTGGAGTCCCTGCTGACGGCCTTTTTGCCATGACAGAGATACGCTATCCGATCGACAAGCGAGAAGCGCGCCGCTCGTTCGGGCGCGCTGCCCGAGGTTACGACCGGGTGGCGGTCCTGCAAAGGGAGGTGGGGCAGGGCCTGCTGGAGCGTCTGGAAATGATCCGCCTGAGGCCCGCCGTCATCCTGGACGTGGGTGCGGGAACCGGAGCTGTCACCGCTCAACTGGCCAACCGCTTTCCTCGGGCGCGGTTGATCGCGCTCGATTTTGCCTGGCCGATGCTGGCGCTAGCCCGCAAAAGAGGTGTCTGGTGGCGCCGTCCGCGCTGCGTCTGCGGCGACGCGGAGCAATTGCCGCTGCGCGATTGCAGTGTGGATCTGGTGTTCTCGAACTTGACCCTGCAATGGTGTAACGATCTCGAACACACCTTCGGCGAACTGTTGCGGGTACTCAAGCCCGGAGGCTGCCTAATGTTCAGCACCTTCGGCACCGACACCCTGTACGAGCTGCGGGAAAGCTGGGCCGAAGTAGATAGCGCCCCCCATGTCAGCCGTTTCGCCGATCTCCATGATGTGGGCGACGCGATGCTTCGCGCGCGCTTCAGCGATCCGGTCGTTGACATGGAAAAGATGGCGCTCACCTACCAAGACCTCGGCACGCTACTGCGCGAGATCAAGGTGCTGGGCGCTCACAACGCGAGCGCTGGGAGGCACCGTGGGTTGACGGGAAAGCAGAAGCTCCGCGCCTTCAGGGAAGCCTACGAAAGGCGCCGCCGAAACGGCCTGCTGCCCGCGACCTACGAAGTGGTTTACGGACATGCGTGGGCACCGCTGCAACGCGCGGATGCGGGGCAGGTGGAGGTATCTCTCGAGGTCCTACGGCGGCGCGGCTCCGCGGGATGATGCTGTGACCCGAGCCGATACGGAGCGCAGGCGAGTCGGGTGCGGTGTGTTCGTCACCGGTACCGATACGGAGTGTGGCAAGACAGAGGTAAGTCTGGGTCTGATGTGGCGTCTGCAGCGCAGGGGGCGTGTTGTCCTGGGGATGAAACCGGTGGCGTCCGGCGCCGAGATGCGGGACGGCGAACTGCGCAACCGGGATGCGCTCCGGCTGCAGGCCCAGGGCAGCAGAGATGTGCCCTACGCGGACGTGAATCCCTACGCCTTCGCACCGGCAATCGCACCGCACCTGGCGGCCCAGCAGGCCGGGGCCTGTATCGACCTACGGTTAATCTGTCGCGGCTATGCCGCCCTGGCGGAGCAAGCGGATTGGGTGGTGGTCGAGGGGGTCGGCGGCTGGAGAGTACCCCTAGGAGCAGGTTTCGACACGGCGGATCTGGCGCTGGCACTCGGTCTTCCGGTGCTCCTGGTAGTGGGGATGCGCCTGGGTTGTCTGAATCATGCCCTGCTGACAGTCGAGAGCGTACTGCGTCACGGGGCTCCTCTGGTCGGCTGGGTCGCCAACCGGATCGATCCCGAGATGGATGCCTGGGAAGCGAACCTGGTGGCGCTGCGTGAATGGATCCCGGTTCCCTGCCTCGGGCTGGTACCCCATGCGTCGCCCCCGCAGGCGCAACTCGTTGCTGAGAATCTTGCCTGGCCACCCTGATGATGCCGGCTGTGCGGCGCAAACCAGCGATTTTGTTCCGCCCCGCCAGCCGGTATGATGCTCCGGTCGAAACTACAATCACCCTCGGCCCAAACGTGAAGGCACTGCTCTGGTATTTTCTTGACCTGTGCCGGCTGCGGGCGACGCCGCAACAGCTGCCTGCATCCCGTGCGCTGCTGTTGCTGGTCGCCGGCCTCAGCCTGCTGGCGGGTGTGCTGTTACTCCAGGTCGCTCGCGTGGACGCGACCACCGCGGTACTGGAGAGTGGGGTCGATCTGGGTCTGATGCTGGGGGTGCTGTTCGTTAGCCTCGGGGCCTTACGTCGGGGTTCCCGCTTCCTGCAAACCGCCACCGCATTGCTCGGCAGTGGGGCGCTGTTTGCTCTGCTGGCGATACCCCTGCAGGCCATGCTCCCTGTGGATACCGCCGCTGCGGACTCTTCGGGGCTCAGTGGTGTGCTCTTGGTTGCCCTGGTGATCTGGAATATGCTGGTGTATGGCCATATCTTGCGCCATGCCTTCGATGTGCAGCTTGGATTTGCTGTCGGTCTGGCGGTCCTCTATTCCTTGTTTTCTTTTCTTGCGATGACGCAACTGTTCCCAATGGCCTGACATGCACCTGCATATCCTTGGTATTTGCGGCACCTTCATGGGGGGGCTGGCCCTACTGGCGCGCGGCCTCGGTTACCGGGTCAGCGGTTCGGATGCGAATGTCTACCCACCCATGAGTAGCCAGCTCGAGGCGGCAGGCATTCGACTGCACGAGGGCTACCGGCCGGAAAACCTTGAGCCGACGCCGGATCAGGTGGTTGTCGGTAACGCCCTGTCGCGCGGCAATCCTGCGGTGGAATTCATGTTGGATCGAGGCCTTTCCTACACCTCGGGTCCCCAGTGGTTGGCCGAGCACGTACTACCAGGTCGTTGGGTGCTGGCAGTCTCCGGCACGCATGGCAAGACCACTACCGCCAGCATGCTGGCGCAGATCCTCGAATTCGCCGGTTTGGAGCCAGGATTCCTGATCGGCGGAGTTCCGGAGGATTTCGGGGTCTCGGCCCGCCTCGGGGAGGGCGGTGTATTCGTCGTCGAGGCGGACGAGTACGATACCGCGTTCTTCGACAAGCGCTCCAAGTTCGTGCACTACCGGCCGCGTACGCTGGTGATCAATAACCTGGAATTCGACCATGCGGACATCTTCGTCGATCTCGCCATGATCCAACGCCAGTTCCACCACCTGGTGCGCACGGTACCGGGTTCCGGTCGGGTGATCGCACCGGCGTCGGATCCGGCAGTGCAGCAGGTGCTCGACATGGGCTGTTGGACTCCGGTGGAGCGCTTCAGCGCGTCGCCGGGAGCGACCTGGCAGGTGGCGCCAAAGAGCCCGGATTGGAGCCGTTTTGAGGTCCTTTGGCGCGGCGAGAGTCAGGGCGTCGCAGCGTGGATGCTGCACGGACGGCACAATGCTGCGAATGCGTTGGCGGCGGTTGCCGCGGCACATCACGCGGGAGTGGCGCCAGCGCAGGCGCTCACCGCTTTGGCTGAGTTTCACAGCGTCAAGCGGCGCATGGAGTTGCGCGGCGAAGTCAAGGGGGTCTCGCTATATGACGATTTCGCCCACCACCCCACGGCGATCCGATTCACCCTGGAAGGGCTTCGCGAGCGGGCCGGGACTGCGCGCATCATTGCCGTCCTGGAGCCCAGGTCCAATACTATGCGTATGGGCGTTTATGCGGATCGCCTCGCGGATGCCCTGCGCTCCGCAGACCATGTTTTGCTCCATGCGCCCCCGGACCTGGGCTGGGACGCGTCCGCCGCCGTAGCCCCCCTCGGGGATCGTGCGCAAGCCGTCTCGTCGGTGGCCGCGCTGATCGAGCGTGTGGTTGAAATCGCCCGACCCGGTGACCAAGTGGTGGTAATGAGCAATGGCGGGTTCGAGGGGATCCACGGCCGTCTGCAAGATGCCCTGCAGCGCTAGTTGGGCGCTTCACGCAGAGGAACGAGATGGATATTTCGGTACCCGTAGTACAGCGAGTGCGGCGGCTGTGCCAAGAGCATTTCCCGTGCCCTGGAGTCGATCGACGGCGTGCGGGAGGTGACGGTGGACGTCGC
>JAHEIA010000367.1 GCA_024639625.1 Chromatiales bacterium | reverse complement strand
GGCGACCTGAATCGCGACCATCGAGGATCCCCAGGTGATCGCTCGTCGATCGGCTGTGGTGGAGTATGCATTCCGAACCAGCCCCGGCGATCTGGGCGGGATACTCAGCCCCTGCGGTTTACCAGCCTATCCGATATCCCGCCCCCTGCCGATGGGCCGTTGCCGACCTCCCTGCGGACCGCCCCTCCGGCGCAGGGCGCGAGGAACCGTAGTTTTAGGGATGGCCACGGCGCCGGGGAGATCCGTTGGTTTCCAGGCCGCCAGGGCAGGCCGCCGCTGCTCGCTTGCCCCGCGCTGCGATCCCAAAGATCTCGAGCGCACCCGGAAAGAGTGTTCCGTGGATTCACCCAAAGGTTGCACGGGAACGGGCTGAAACCGGTGAAGATCGGCACCGTAATCCTTGGGGGAGGTAGTGGGAGCCGACTGTTTCCGCTGACCAAAGACCGGGCTAAGCCCGGTGTTCCCATCGGTGGCAAGTTTCGCATCATCGATTTCGCCTTGAGCAACTGTATCCACTCCGAACTGGACGAGATCTTCATACTTACCCAGTTCAATTCTGCGTCCCTCAACCGACATATCTACGAGACCTACCATTTCGGGTCGTTGTCGAGCCGCTCGGTTCGCATCCTCGCTGCCCAGCAGACCCCGGACAGGTCGGCCTGGTATCAGGGGACGGCGGATGCGGTTAGGCAGAATCTTCCCATTATTGTGCCGAACGACGATCGGCCGGATCATATCCTGATCCTCGCCGGCGATCATATCTACCGGATGGATTACCGGAAATTGATCGCCGTGCACATTGACAGGGACGCCGACCTGACCATCAGTGCGATCCCGGTTCGAGCCGAGGAGGCAAGCCGATTTGGTATTCTCCGAACAGACCGGGAAGGCCAGGTTCGGGCATTCGTGGAGAAGCCTGGCAGCGCGCGGGAGCTCGAGCCTCTGGCGTCCGAACTCCCGTCTCGCGACAACGTCCAGGACGCGGGCATATCCTACCTTGCGTCGATGGGGATCTATATCTTCAAGACCGACGTGTTGATCGACAAGCTCTCCGATCCGTCGAATCTGGATTTCGGGCAACACGTGATGGGGGGCAGCATTCAGACCAGCGCGGTTTATGCCTATCCCTTTGAGGGATACTGGGAGGACATCGGTACCATACGCTCCTACTACGAAGCCAGCCTGGGACTCCTCGAGACCATTCCCCGGTTCGACTTCTACAATGAGTCGGCGCCAATCTATACCTACCGTTATCATTTGCCGGGCACCAAGATCAACGAGAGCCGAATCCGCATGAGCTACCTCGCTGAGGGTGCAATCATCGACAGCTCCGAGATCATTCGTTCCATCATCGGGTTGCGCAGCGTCATCGGGGAGGACACGCGAATAGAAAATTCGCTGATCATGGGAGCGAACTGTTACGAGAGTGCCGAACAGATCGCGGCCAATCAGGCCCGCGGCGTGCCCCGGATGGGCATCGGCCGTCGCTGTGTGATCCGAGGCGCGATCATCGACAAGAACGCACATGTCGGTGACGATGTTACGCTGGTGAATCGTCAGGCCATCCAGGAAAAAGATGCGGAGCATTATTACATCCGGGACTATCTGGTGATCGTGCCGCGCAACGGCGTGGTGCCCTCGGGGACCCAAGTTTGAGCAGGAACGGCTGCCGGCGAGGAGCGTGGTGCCGGGACCGCTCGGTTCAGTTTCGCAAAGCAAGCGGTAATCCTGTCTACAATCGAATGATCTGCGAGCAACTTGGCCAAGTGCTGGTACCGAATACGCTAGCACGCTTCACGCGCGGGATATCCAGCCGCGGAGAAGGACGCTAGCCGGCACCCGGAACCATGGATGCAAAATATCCCGCAGCGCAGCACGGAGCCGCGGCAGAACAACTGCAAGGAGCGGTCGAGCGCGTAACCTTCCACAGTCCCGAAAGCGGTTTCTGTGTGCTGCGGGTCAAGGTGCGGGGCCAACGTGAATTGGTGACGGTCATCGGATCAGCGGCCACCGTGACGCCGGGTGAATATATCGAGTGCAGCGGAAACTGGGTCAACGACCGTCAGCACGGCCTGCAGTTCAAGACCCAATGCCTGCGGGTCGTTCCCCCCACGACTCTGGAGGGCATTGAAAAGTATCTCGGGTCCGGCATGGTCAAGGGCATCGGCCCGCATTTCGCCCGTAAGCTGGTGCGGCACTTCGGCGAGCAGGTCTTCGACATCATCGAGCAGGACCCGGATCGGCTTCTGGAGCTGGAGGGCATAGGAGCCAAGCGCAAGGAGCAGGTGTTCAAGGCGTGGTTGGAGCAGAAGGTGGTGCGCGACGTCATGGTGTTCCTCCAGTCGCATGGGGTCGGTACCGCCCGAGCGGTACGCATCTACAAGACGTATGGTGACAGGGCGGTGGAGCGGGTGCGGGAGAACCCGTATTGCCTGGCCCTCGATGTCCACGGCGTCGGATTCAAGAGTGCGGATGCCATCGCCCAACGCCTGGGCATCCCCCGCGACGCCCTGGTGCGAGCCCAGGCCGGTGTGCGGCACGTGCTGCAGGAGATCGCCGGGGACGGCCACTGCGCCGCCTACCGGGACAACCTGGTCGAGTCTGCCGTTCAATTGTTGGAGATCCCCGCGCGGATTATCGAACAAGCCGTAGAGGAGGAGATTGGCCAGAAAAATTTGACGGCCGAGCCCATACAGGGGAAACCCGCGTTGTTCCTCACCCCCTTGTACCGCGCCGAGCGAGGGATTGCCGAGCACATTGCCCGGTTGCTTGGCGACCCTCTCTGGGGGCCTATCGATGCCGGTCGCGCGGTGCCTTGGGTGGAACAGCAGACCGGTCTTAGCCTGTCCGACTCCCAGCGCCGGGCCGTAACGCGGGCCATCAACGACAAGGTCACCGTGATTACCGGCGGACCGGGCGTGGGCAAGACCACCGTGGTCAACAGCATCCTGCGGATCATCCGAACCAAGGGCGTGAAAGTCCTTCTGTGCGCGCCGACCGGACGGGCCGCTAAGCGCTTGGCGGAATCCACGGGCTTGGAATCCAAGACCATCCACCGCCTGCTGGAGTTCGACCCCCGGATCACGGGCTTCAAGCGCAACCAGGACGCGCCCCTCGATGGAGACCTGGTCGTAGTGGACGAGGTATCGATGGTCGATACGGTGCTGATGAACCAGCTCCTGCAGGCGTTGCCGGATCACTGTGCGCTGTTGCTGGTGGGCGACGTGGATCAGCTGCCTTCGGTCGGTCCGGGCGCCGTGCTCGCGGACATGATCGGCTCGGGCGCGCTGACCACCGTGCGGCTGACCGAGATCTTCCGCCAGGCTGCCTTTTCCACGATCGTCGTCAACGCGCACCGTATCAACCAGGGCCAAATGCCGGAGCGATCGGAAACCGCGGACAGCGATTTCTACTTCGTCCGCTCGGACGCCCCCGAGGATATCCAGGACAAGTTGCTGCAGGTGGTGACCGAGCGGATTCCGCAGCGGTTTGGTCTCGACCCCATCGACGATGTCCAGGTGCTCACCCCGATGAACCGAGGCGGCTTGGGAGCGAGGTCACTCAACGTCGAGCTGCAACGGCGGCTCAACCCAAGTGCCGCGCCCCGGATCACGCGCTTTGGCTGGACCTATGCCCCGGGCGACAAGGTGATCCAGACCGTCAACAATTACGACAAGGAGGTGTTCAACGGGGACATTGGGCGCATTACACGGATCGATGAGGAGGAGGGGCTGATCTTTGTCGACTACGATGGGCGACGGGTCGAGTACGAAACCGGTGAACTCGATGAGGTATCTCTGGCCTACGCCACCACGGTACACAAGAGCCAGGGATCGGAATATCCCGCGGTCGTCATTCCACTGAGCATGCAGCACTATATGCTGTTGGAGCGCAATCTCCTGTACACGGCGGTCACCCGGGGCAAGAAGCTGGTGGTGGTGATCGGTCAGCCGAAGGCGC
>JAHEIA010000366.1 GCA_024639625.1 Chromatiales bacterium | reverse complement strand
TTCTTCAATGCGGGGTTGTTCAATACCGGCGCCCGGCTAGCCCGACTCGGCCGCTATTACGCGCGCACCATTATCGACGCCCAGATCCCGTTCGATATGGTCTACGGCCCAGCCTACAAAGGCATTCCCCTCGCCGCGGTTACGGTCGCCGCCCTCGCCGAGCAGCATCAACTGGATGTTCCCTATGCTTTCAACCGAAAGGAAGCGAAAGATCACGGCGAGGGCGGGATCATCGTGGGCAGCCCACTACAGGGCCGGGTGCTCATCATCGACGACGTCATCTCGGCCGGCACCTCGGTACGCGAATCGCTCTCCATCATTCGCGCTCAGCACGCTATCCCGGCCGGCGTGGTTATCGCTTTGGACCGCCAAGAACGCGGCAGCGGTGAACGTTCCGCCGTCGAAGAGGTGCGCCAGGAACTCGGCCTGCGGGTCGCATCCATCGTTCGCCTCGCGGACCTGATTGCGTTTCTCGAGCTAAGTTCGGATTCACAGGCGGCGCTGGGAAGCATCCGCGAATACCGCGAAAGATACGGCGTCTGAGGCGTCCAAGATCTCCGGTCACTCCTCGGAAGTGTGCGCCATGTCATGCGCGCGCATTCGCTATCGCTTCATCCGGGCCTGCGGCAGGACTATAATTTTTCCTGTTAGGGTATCGCCCCGACACTGGAAGGTCGGCGCCGGGGAGAGCCGAAACCAAGGCTACGCCGCACCTCGGCCCGCTTCGCCGCGGGATCAGGGCAGCGAACGCGAGGATCGGGTTCAGCGGCTGCAGGGGCCACCCGAAGCAGCTGCAGAAGCCCGGCGAATTTTCCAACGACGGGTTACAACATGTGCCAATTCCTGACCGCCATCTGCACCGCACTTTTCGCAGCCTGTCTGTGCATCTGCGCACCCCCCTCTGCCGCAGCAAAATTCTATCGCTGGGTCGACGACGACGGCAAGGTGCACTACACGGACCGGGTTCCCCCGGATCAGGTGCAACACGGCAGAGCTCGGCTGGACGACCGTGGGCTGACGGTCGAGACCGTGGCACCCGCGAAAACCCCGCAAGAAATCGAACAGGAACTGGAATTGGCGCGCCTGCGCGAGGAAAAAGAGCGACTGATCGAACAGCAGCGGGAGCGTGACCAGGTGCTGCGCCGAACCTTTCAGACCGAAGAGGACATCGTTCTTGCACGTAACGGAAAGATTGCGGCAGTTGATGTGATCATCAAGATCGCACGCACTGCCAACAACCGGACCAAGCAGCGGCTCGCGGAGCTACAGAAATCGGCAGCCGATCTCGAGCGCCTGGGAAAACCGGTACCGGGCCCGCTGGTCAGCGAAATCGAAACTACGCGGCAAATTCTGCGCCAAGGGTACGAAAAGATTCTCCAGCAGGAAGCGACCAAATCCTCGATTCAAGAAAAATACGATACGGATCTCGAACGCTTTCGTTTTCTCAAGGGACCCGGGGGAATGGGCCAAGGGCTGCAAGCGGAAGCGGACTCCGAAGGAAGAGAACCCGCGGAATACGCGAATGTCTTCCCTTGCGTCACCGAGCAGGCCTGCGATCAAGCCTGGAAGCGGGCGCTGAACTATGTGGAGCGCCATTCCACGACACAGATGCGGTATTCCTCGGATCAAATCATTATGGCGTCCCCGCCCAAGGCGGATGGCGACATCAGCCTGACGATTGTTCGCATCCCTGATCGCTCTCACGATCGAAACGTCCTCTTTCTTGACGTACAGTGCCGGGACTCGCCACTGGGCAAGGAGTTGTGCGAAACCGCGGAGGCGCACGAGTTCGCGGCGGGATTCCGCAGTGCAATGCGCGCGGATTAGCGAACCTCGGACAGCGATGAAGAGGCAACGGCGACCGGGGTTTCCCCAGCCGCCTAACTCGCCGGCGGCAGATCCTCGAACAAGCTCACCTCGATCGCTTTCCACTGCGGCTCCCAAGAAACCAGCGGTGACACGCGGAACCGACTGCGTAGAAACTGGTGCATCCTACCCTCTACCCAGGCGAGGACCAGGTTGGCCGCCAACTCGGGGGGTAACCTGCTGGCGACGTCGGCGCGCAGCTGGGTTTCGCGGAGAATCTGTTTCAGCTGTGACTCGATGCGTGCAAAAAACTGCTCTACCCGATCGCGCAGGCGTTCGGTCTCGCCCACCAGGGCGTCGCCCAAGAGCACCCGCGTGATGCCGGGATTGCGCGCAGCAAAGGCCAACAGCAGATAGACGGCGCTGGTCAAGCGCTTGCGGGTCTGCTTCTCCTCGGACAAGATCATGTTGATGCGCACGAAGATACTTTCCTCGGCGAAGGCGATCAGCCCTTCCAGCATCTTGGCCTTGCTCGGAAAGTGGCGATACAAGGCGGCCTCGGAAACCCCGACTGCACGCGCCAGCGACGCCGTTGTAATGCGCGCCCCCGGGTTCTTCTCGAGCTCTGAAGCAAACGCCTGCAGGATGGATTGTTTGCGCGAGGTCTTGCGCGGCGGCATGCTCAACGCCTGCGGATCAAGGTCCCGACCCCTTCGTCGGTGAACAGGTCCAGCATTACTGCGTGCTCCACTCGGCCGTCGAGGATATGGGCCGTCGCCACCCCGCCGTGCACCGCATCCAATGCACAACGCACCTTGGGGAGCATCCCGCCTTGGATCACCCCCTGCCCAATCAAGGCGTCGACTCGACCCGCCTCGATGTCTTTGATCAACCCCCCCTCAGCATCCAATAAACCAGTGGTGTTGGTCAGCAACATCAGCTTCTCGGCCTTGAGGATTTCCGCCACCTTGCCGGCGACCAGGTCCGCATTAATATTGTACGAATAGCCGTCCGCTCCGACTCCGATCGGAGCGATCACCGGGATAAAATCGCCGTTAACCAGCATATTGACCACCCCGACGTCGATACTCTCCACTTCGCCGACATGGCCAAGGTCGATGATTTCCGGAGCTTCCAGTTCCGGCTCGTTGCGTTCCACCACGAGCTTTCGGGCGTGGATCAAGTCGCCGTCCTTCCCGGTGAGCCCGACAGCGGAGCCCCCGTGACGGTTGATAAGATTCACGATCTCCTTGTTGACCAAGCCGCCTAGCACCATCTCCACGACGTCCATGGTCTCGCTGTCAGTCACCCGCATTCCCTGCACAAATTCGCTTGTCTTTCCCAAGCGCTGCAGGAGGGCGCCGATCTGCGGTCCTCCGCCATGCACCACCACCGGATTGATCCCCACCAGTTTCAACAATACGATGTCGCGAGCAAATCCTTGCTTTAGCGTCTGGTCGACCATGGCGTTGCCGCCGTACTTGATCACTATGGTCTTACCCCGGTAGCGCTGAATATAGGGCAGGGCCTCGGTGAGCACATGCGCGATGTTGCGCGCCGCATCGATCTGTAGGGTCATTTGCTGCCTGCTTGCCTGCGAAGAGTATTCAGAAAGGAAGTTTCAAGTCTGGGCGAATCTGCCGCAGAGCGGTGCGAAATTTTTCCTGGATTTCAGCCAGCGCCTGCTCCGTGTCCGCTTCGAAGCGAAACACCAAGGCCGGAGTCGTATTCGAGGCGCGCACCAGCCCCCATCCCAGCGGGAAATCCACCCGCAAACCGTCGATCTTGTTCAAACTGGCGTCGGGAAACTCCGCCTGCGCCAGGATCTCCTGCATCAACCGGTGCGGTTCGCCCTCCGCCAGCTCGAGAGCAAGCTCCGGGGTGCTTGCAGCGTTGGGAAGCTCAGCGAACACCTCCGCCGTGCTCCGCGGGTCAACCGACAGGATCTCGAGCAGCCGGCCGGCGGCATAGAGCGCATCGTCGAAACCGTACCAGCGCTCCGCATAGACGATGTGGCCACTGAATTCCCCGCCCAATGGGGCCGCGGTCTCGCGCACCTTGGCCTTGAGCAGTGCATGCCCGGTCTTCCACAACACCGGCCGTCCGCTATGCGCTCGGATATGCTCTCCCAGATGGTGCGAGCACTTCACGTCGTAAACAA
>JAHEIA010000365.1 GCA_024639625.1 Chromatiales bacterium | reverse complement strand
TCTACACGGGGTCTGGACACCCATAGCATCCGACGCAAATAATAAGGCAGTAAACAGGGTTCCCCGCAGGACTCCAGGGAACGAAACATGGGAGGGCGATCGCCCTCCCTTTTTCGCGTCCCGAGCCGGACCGGACCTGCCGGGACGCTTCCGCCGCGGCGGCTACCCCTTGAACGGAAGAAATAAATGATCACGCGCGCGCGATCCACCTTGCGAACCACCAGCGGTGTTGCCGGTTGTTTCATCGTTGGGCTGCTGCTGTCGCGCAACGCCCTATCTCAATCGATTTCCTGGTGGCACGCCGTATCCGCGGCAGACCTGGCCGCAATGCAGTCCTTGCTGGACGCGGGAACGCCTCTCGATACGACCAACCCCCGAGGCAAGACTGCCTTGATGCTCGCCGCCGAGGAGGGCTTTGCCGCCGGCGCCTTGCTGTTGGTCGTGGAAGGAGCAGACGTCAACGCGGAAATCGCGTCGGGTTCATCCGCGGGCGCCACCGCCCTAATGCTGGCGAGCCGACGAGGCCATGCCGATCTCGTACGCCTGCTCGCGGCCGCGGGCGCGGATCCCGACCACGCGGATCAGCTCGGCCTGCGGGCCGCCCACTTGGCCGCGCGTTTCGGCCAAAGCGAGACCCTGCGCACGCTTGCCCAGCTCGGTGCCGACCTGAACGCAAGCGCCGCATCCGGCCAGACGCCGCTGCTCGAAGCCGCGCGAAACGGGCACCGGGCGGCGCTTCTCGTCCTGCTAGAGTCGGGCGCCGATCTCCATCACCGGGACAGCCAGGGACAAACCGCGCTGATGCTCGCCGCCGCGAGGAACGACGGCGAGAGCGTGGCAGCACTCCTGGAAAGCGGGGCCGACCCGAATGCCCGGGACAACAAGCAGCGAAGCGCCTTGATGCTGGCGGCCAACACCAATGCGGAGCGTGCGCTGCGCATGCTGCTGCGCCGGCGGGCAGCGGTCGCAGCGCAGGACGACAGCGGAAAGACGGCGCTCAGCTGGGCCAGCATGCGCGGCCATGATGCGAGCGTACGGATCCTGCTCGAGCATGGGGCCGACGTGAACCGCAGAGACCAGTCGGGGGCCTCCCCGTTGCTCTATGCCGTCGCCGGCCGGCACCGGCTCTCGGCGCTGATGCTGCTAGAGGCCGGCGCTGATGTGGACGTGCGATTGGAAGGAAATATCAGCCCGCTGTTGATCGCAGCGCGCAACGAAGACCCGGAAGTCGTCCTGGCGTTAATCGAGCGCGGGGCCGACGTCAACGACGCGAACACGGGCGCCACCACCGCGCTGATGCGCGCCGCGAACGAAGGGCGCGCCGGAGTAGCGCAAGTGCTACTGCAACATGGGGCCGAGATCGATGCCCGCAATCGACAGGGCTGGACACCGCTGATGCACGCCGTGGTTCGCCATCACCCGGATCTGGTTCGCCTGTTGCTCGCTCGAGGGGCGGCAGTCGACTTGGCGGATCGTCGCGGGCTCACCCCGCTCATGCTCGCCGCCTCCCAGGGGTCGGAAGACCTAGTGGCAACCCTGTTCCAGGCGGGAGCGGACCCCAACAGGCGTGACACCAGCGGCCTCAGCGCCTTGCTTAACGCTGCCTGGAACGGCCACCTGCGGGTCGTGCAGATGCTGCTAGGATACGGGGCGGAGATCGATGCCCGCGACTCGGCCAACGGCCGCACCTCTTTGATGGTCGCGGCACAGCGGGGATATGCGCGTCTCGCCGCTTATTTGATGAGTCGCGGGTCCGCGGTGAACGCACGCGACAAGCAGGGCAAAACCGCCCTCTGGCTGGCCGCAGCGGGTGGTCACCTGGAGGCCGTCCAAGCCCTACTTGGAGGCCGGGCCGCGCCGGACTTGGCAGACCAGGCGGGACAAACGCCGCTGGATGCGGCTCACCAAGGCAACCATTCACGCATTGCTCGTCTGCTGGAGCGGAGCCTCCAGTCCGTCTCGCGGACTCCGCTACCGACCTCCGCTACCGCCCCCGGTAGGCCAGACCCAGAAGCAGCGCCCCCGCGACGATCATTGGCAGACTGAGCAACTGCCCCATGGTCAGCCAGCCCCAGGCCAGGTATCCCAGGTGGGCGTCGGGGACGCGCAGCAGCTCCACCGCGCTGCGAAATACCCCATAACAGAGGAGAAACATGCCGGAAACTGCCATGGTCGGTCGCGGCTTGTTGGAGAAGAACCAAAGGATCAGGAACAGCAGCAGCCCCTCGCTCAGGGCCTCGTATAACTGGGTAGGGTGGAGCGGCGGACTGAAGCCGGCAGCGGCCGTACATTTTTCCGGGAACGAGGCGCAAGAAAGCTGCATACCCCAGGGCAGGGACGTCGCCTTTCCCCAGAGTTCTCCGTTGACAAAGTTTCCGATACGTCCCGCGCCCAACCCGAGCGGCACCAAGGGGGCGAAAAAATCGGTTACGGCAAAAAACCGCCGTTCGTGGCGCACCGAATAGAGCGCCAAGGCGACTAGTACACCGACCAGGCCGCCGTGAAACGACATCCCGCCTTCCCACAGGCGGAATATCAGCCACGGATCCCGCAGCACTTGTGACCCGCCGTAAAACAGTGTGTAGCCCAAGCGACCGCCTACGATGACACCGAGCACCGCATAGAAGAGTAGATCGTCGATCTGCTGCATGCTCCAACCCGAATCAGCGCGCCGGGCGCGCATGCGAGCCAACCACCACCCGGCCGTGAAACCCAGCAGGTAGGTCAGGCCATACCAATGGATGCGCAAAGGACCCAGAGAAACGGCAACCGGATCGATGTATGGGTATTGAAGCATGGACCGTATCCTAGCACGCAGAGGCGCGCGACACTGCCGCCACCAGTGGAGGTTGCTATACTCAGCGCACGAGCCACGGCGTTGGGCATTGCTAATACCGGCTTCCGGCCGGCAGCAGAAAACATGCGAATATTGTTGGTGGAAGACGACACTCTGGTGGGCGATGGGATCTGCACCGGGCTGCGCCAGGACGGTTTCGAGGTCGCCTGGGCGCAGAACGGGACCGCCGCGGAAGCCGCGTTCGAAACCGCGAGCTTCGATCTTATGATTCTCGATCTCGGGTTGCCGGGCAAGGATGGTTTGGAAGTCCTTGCCGCGCAGCGCAGCGCAGGAAACCAGATCCCTGCGATCATCCTCACGGCGAGAGACGGGATCGGTGACAAGGTGCGCGCGCTCGACGGCGGCGCCGACGACTATCTCGTCAAACCCATCGACCTCGATGAGCTGAGCGCCCGGATTCGGGCCATCGCGCGCCGCGACCACCAGATGGAGACACCAAGACTGCGCTTTGGCCCGCTGGTGCTCGATCCGGCGGCCCATCAGGCGTGGGAGGGCGAACGGAGCCTCGAACTCTCGAAAAGCGAATATCTCCTGTTGGCGACCCTGCTCGACCACGGGGGCAAGGTGGTCTCGCGCACTGCCCTGCTGGAAAGCCTCTACGTCTGGGGCCACGAAATCGGCAGCAACACCCTGGAAGTCCACATCCACAACCTGCGCAAGAAGCTGCGCTCGCCTTGCATCCGCACTGTGCGCGGCGTGGGCTATCAGCTCGACCCGGACCATTCCTGTTGAACTCCCTGCAAAGACGTCTGTTGGTGGGACTGCTTGCAGCCTTCGCGTTGATGTGGTTCTGGTTGAGCGCAGTCATCTACCGGAGCACGCAACGCGAGGTCGAAGAGCTGTTCGATGCGGAGATGGCGCAGACCGCAGCGACCATCGCAGAGCTTGCCTTCGGCGAGGCTGCTGCCCGTTGGCCCGGGAGTGAGCCCGCCCTCAAGCGCTTCATCTACGGACACAAATACGAGCTTCACATCAGCTTCCAGATCTGGCACCAATCCCGATTGATCCTGCACTCGCGAAGTGCTCCACTTACCCCCCTGGCGCAGGAGCTGGGATTCTCCGACCAGTTGATCGAAGGTCGAAAATGGCGGGTGTTTTCGCTCTGGATACCTGCCGAGGGGC
>JAHEIA010000025.1 GCA_024639625.1 Chromatiales bacterium | reverse complement strand
GGCTCTTTGCAGGGACTCTCGACGGCGAGGTCTGGGGGCATTGGCATCAGGGCGGGGTGCCCACGATTCGCGGGGCGCTAGCAGTCGACGGGCTAGAGCTCGAGCCGCTGCCGGATCGAGCCGGGTCACAACGCTTCGTTCTGCAGAGCGTTTCGTCAAGGTTTCGTCTCCGGAACATCGCCGGGGGATGGCAACTGGATCTCGCGGGGCTGGAGATCGCCCGCGATGGCCGGGTTTGGCCACCGGGCGATGCAAGCCTCTTTTGGGCTGAGGACGAAGCGGCCGGCACCCAAGTTCGCTTAGGGTTCGAATATCTGCGTATCGCAGACCTTGCGGCAGCCGTGTCGCTCCTGGCGCCAGCCAATATGGAGTGGAAACAGCGGCTCGAGCGGCTGCGTCCGGACGGAGAACTGCGCGATCTTCGCCTGCGTTTCCAGGTGAATGGCGCAAACACGGAATGGGCGGCGCGCGGGCGGCTGCGCGGATTCCGCAGCGCAAGCGCAGGGGGCGTGCCTGCCGTGCAGGGGGTCGATCTGGATTTCTGGTTCGACGAGGAGGGGGGGGGCGCCGACATCCGTTCGCAGAACGTAGCGGTGGATTTCCCAGGCCTATTCCGCGATCGCTTGCGGTTGCGAGATCTCGCGGGACGTGTCGAGTGGCGCGGACCGGCGGATGCGCCGCTGGTAGTCAAAGCGGACGAAATTGTCGCGTCCAATGAGCACATCCAGACGCGGACCCGGCTCCGCCTGGAGATCCCCGGCGCGGGCGATTCCCCATTCCTCGATCTGCAAACGGATTTTCGAGACGGTGTGGCCTTGTCTGCAGGCCGCTACTACCCCACCGGGATCATGTCATCGGCGCTCGTTGACTGGCTCGACCGAGCGATCGTGAGCGGTAAGGTGACCTCTGGTAGTACGGTGTTCCGCGGCAAGCTCGATGATTTTCCTTTTTTTGAGAATGAGGGCTATTTCGAGGTCGTGTTCGGGGTTGAAGATCTGGTGCTCGATTATTATCCAGGATGGCCGCGTCTGGAGGGGCTGGTTGCCGAGACCCGGTTCGTCAATAACAGCATGACCATCCAGGCCTACGATGGGATGCTTTTGGAAAGCCGTGTTGCGGGGGCTACGGCGTACATCGAGCAGTTGCAGCAGGGTACCCCGCTACAAGTTCGCGGAACGGTCGAAGGCTCTTTCAGGGATGGGCTGCGTATCCTGGCCGAGACACCGCTGGCTTCCCGGTTTGCTGACCTTGCGGCGCTAGTAAAGGCGGGCGGCGATTCCCGGGTCGACCTTGCGCTGTCGATGCCGATGAGTGCGGACCAGCAACTCGCGGTGGCCGGCCAGGTATCCTGGGACGGCGCCGACATTGCCCTTCCGGGCCCTGGTTTTCGATTGTCGGAGATTCAGGGACACCTGGACTTCACCCAGGACGGAATTTCTGCAGAGGATATCCAAGCGAAAACGTTGGGAGTCCCGGTGGTGTTGCAGATTGGACCAGGCGAGCCGGAGGGTACGGCTGCTCCGCATACCCGAGTGTCCGTGCGGGGCGTGTTCCCGGCAGATCTGTTGATGCAGCGCTATCCCGGGGCTGGGTTCGATCTCTTGCGTGGGGAATCGGTCTGGGAGTTGGCGGTTTGGGTTCCTAGTCTCGAGGCGGGAGTAAGGCCGCCGTATCGTGTAGAGGTGACTTCGGACTTGCAGGGTGCCGCGCTAGAGTTGCCGTCTCCGCTCGGCAAGAGCGCGCCTGAGATACGCAAGCTTCGCCTCTACGCCACGCTTGCCGACGCGGACAGGGTGCGTCTCGATCTGAATTATGCGGAGAATCTGACCGGGATCCTGGTGTTTGCACAAGATGCAGGCACTGATTTATCGCTGCAGGGCGGGCAGCTGCGTCTGGCGGCAGGGAAAGCAGAGCTTTGGCAGGGTGGTGGCGTCCAACTCATCGCGGACCTGGATTCTTGCAGCCTCGGTCCCTGGGTGCAACTGGTGCGTGATCGGTGGACCGGCCAGCAAGCCGCAACGCTGCTGGCCTCGCAGATGCGGGATATCCAGCTGCGTTGCGGCAGGGCGGGCGTGCTCGATTTCGAGCTGGAAGATTTCACGCTGCATCTTCATCGTGCGCAGCACGCCTGGATCGGGAGCCTCGCCAGCCGCCAGCTCGAAGGTAACGTGTTCGTCGCAGACGATCACTCCAAGCGGCCACTCGAGATCGATCTCAACTACCTGAATTTGGAGTCGAATTTCGCGGATTTGCCGGCTACCGAGGGAGTGTTGGAAGAACCCGCTGACAGGACCAAACCCGGGATCGACCCGTTGAGCGTGCCCGGATTTCGTCTCGCGATCGAGCGCGTTACCTTGAACGGAGTCCCGCTGGGCCGCGTGATGATGCAGACGCGGCGCGAAGCCGACCGCCTGGTGATGGATCCGTTCGCGCTGCACGGTCCTCGATTGGATGTCGAGAGCAGTGGCGCCTGGGTGAGTCGCGACGAAGGCCAGGCGACAAGCTTGGAGTTTACGGCGAGCAGCCGCGATGCGGGCACCCTGGCGCGGGAACTTGGGTTGTCCAGTAATCTGGAGCAAGGAGCGGCGGAGGTTAGCGCGAAAATCTCCTGGAGCGGAAGTCCACTGCCAATCGGCTTCGCCAGTCTGAGCGGCGATATCGGTCTGCGTATGAGCAGGGGGCGTTTCGTGGAAATTGACCCCGGGATCGGTCGCCTGTTCGGCCTCATGAGTTTGTCCGCTTTGCAGCGCAGGTTGCGCTTGGACTTTACCGATACCTTCGAAAAGGGGCTTGCCTTCGACCTTCTGGAAGCGAATTTTGTGCTCGATAACGGCGATGCCTACACCAGCGACTCCTTTCTGGAGGGGCCCGCCGCACGCATCGATATCGCGGGCCGTACCGGGGTCGCGGCAAAGGATTACGACCAGGTCGTAACGGTGACTCCCCATGTGAGCACAGGGGTGCCGGTAGCCGCCGCCTTCGCCGGTGGGATCCCTGCGGGAGCTGCTGCTCTAGTGGCGCAGCAATTGTTGGGACAGCAGCTGGACAGGATTTCCCGTACCCACTATTCGGTGACGGGTTCTTGGGAGGATCCTGAGATCAGCCCTATCCCGCGCCCCGATCGAACGAGCCGTGGCGACGATGCGGACCAGGAGTTTCTGCAGTAGGGGCGCTTCTAGTTTCGAGAAGTGGGATGGTGCTATGCTCTACCGATTGAGCCGGGTTCAGCGGAAACGGCTGCTCGGGCGTTATACTGGGGTGCGCGCAGCGAACGATGATCAACGACACCACTAAGGTCGCGGCTGTCCAAATGGCGAGTAGTCCCAACGTTGGGGCAAATCTGCTCGAGGCCGAACGGCTGATCGCGGAAGCTGCAGCGGCGGGCGCCCGATTGGTTGTATTGCCGGAGAATTTCGCCTTCATGGGCAAGACCGACCATGATCTCTTGGCGCACCGTGAGGACGAAGGCATCGGTCCCCTGCAAGGATTTCTTCGCCAGAATGCAAAGCGCTACGCGGTTTGGTTGGTCGGCGGAACCGTTCCGCTGCAGGCGCGAGACCCAAGCAAGGTGCGTGCTGCCTGCTTGGTCTACGACGACACGGGTTCTCGCGTCGCTCGCTATGACAAGATGCACTTGTTCGACGTGCATCTACTCCAGGTCAACGAGAGCTATACCGAGTCGGAGTGCATTGAGCCCGGCGATTCCGTGGTGACGGTTGCAACCCCTTTCGGTCGCCTGGGTGTGGCGGTCTGCTACGATTTGCGTTTCCCGGAACTGTTCCGTTCCCTGTTGGATCAGGGGGCTGAGTTCATCGCCTTGCCGGCGTCGTTTACCGCGGTTACCGGGCGAGCGCATTGGGAGGTGCTGGTTCGGGCGCGAGCGATCGAAAATCTTTGCCATGTGATTGCTGCGGCCCAGGGTGGATATCATCGCAGCGGTCGGGAAACCTTCGGCCACAGCATGGTGGTGGATCCTTGGGGTAATGTATTGAGTCGCTTGCGCCGCGGAACCGGTGTTGTCGTCGGTGGGCTCGACCGGATATTTTTCGACACCATGCGCAGTACCTTCCCCGCGATCCATCATCGCCGCTTGAAATGCCGGTAGCCGACTACCACATGCGTTAGAGACAGGCATCCTGCCTGCTTGCGTTTTTATCGGATTTGAAATGCCATGAGCGAAGCATTCGACATCGCCCAGCGTGCGATCCTCGCCCCCGTTGGCCTTTTGCAGGCAGACCTAGACCAATTGCTCGGTCAGCTCGCTGGGTCTGCGGTTGACGCCGCCGACCTGTATTTTCAGAGCACCCGGATGGAGTCCTGGGTACTCGAAGACGGCATCATCAAAGAAGGCAGTCACAACATTGACCAGGGGGCTGGATTGCGCGCCGTGAGTGGCGAGAAGACCGGTTTTGCCTACTCCGACGAATTGCAGTTCCCGGTTTTGCTCGAAGCCGCGAGGACGGCGCGTGCGATTGCCCGCTCCGGAGGACACAGGCGGGTGCAAATACAGCGCAGCGGGTCGGACCTGGGGCTTTACCAGCCGATTGATCCGGTGACGTCCCTGAATGAGCAGGAGAAGATCGATTTGTTGCGCCAGGTGGATGCGGAGGCGAGGCGCTCGGATCCCCGCGTGAAGCAGGTGATCGTTAGCTTGGCCGCGGTGCATGAAGTGATCTTGGTGGCGTCCTTGGACGGCTCTCTCAGCGCGGACGTGCGGCCCTTGGTTCGACTGAACGTCAGCGTGATCGCTGAGCAGGACGGTCGGCGCGAGCAGGGAAGCGCGGGGGGGGGTGGGCGGCAATCACTTGCGTTCTTTTTGCGGCAGGAAAGGGCCATCGGCTATGCACAGGAGGCGGTTCGCCAGGCAACCGTAAACCTGGAGGCCGCGGCCGCCCCGGCGGGTACCATGACCGTAGTGCTCGGTCCCGGGTGGCCCGGTGTTTTGTTGCACGAGGCGATTGGGCATGGATTGGAGGGAGACTTCAACCGAAAAGGCACCTCGGCGTTCTCCGGTCGAATCGGCGATCGGGTGGCATCTCCGGGGTGCACGGTCGTCGACGACGGGACCATGGAGGGCCGGCGCGGGTCATTGAATATTGACGACGAAGGGGTTTCTTCCCAGTGTACGACTCTGATCGAGAATGGAATTCTGCGCGGGTACATGCAGGATCGGCTAAATGGGCGTCTCATGAACACAGCGTCGACCGGGAATGGGCGCCGCGAATCCTACGCCCACCTACCGATGCCGCGCATGACTAACACCTACATGCTGGCGGGCGAATACGACCCGCAGGAGATCGTACAGTCGGTGGATCGGGGCTTGTACGCAGTAAATTTCGGTGGCGGGCAGGTGGACATTACTTCGGGGAAGTTCGTCTTCTCCGCCAGCGAGGCCTACCTGATCGAGAGCGGCAAGATTACGCGCCCGGTGAAAGGCGCGACCCTGATCGGTAATGGCCCCGACGTGCTTACTCGAGTGAGCATGATCGGCAACGACCTGCGCTTAGACGGTGGCGTGGGTACCTGTGGAAAGGACGGCCAGAGTGTCCCCGTCGGTGTTGGCCAGCCCACGCTGCGGATCGACGAACTTACAGTCGGCGGAACCTCAGCTTGAGCGGGGGGCGAGATGAATCAGCGGTCTTCGGTTGACGTGCATACAGAGCGCAGCCAGCGCCAGGCTCAATTAGAGCAGGTGGTGGCCGATCTCCTGGCAGAAGCGAAGAAACGGGGCGCCAGTTCAGCGGAGGCTGGTGTCAGCTCGGATACCGGCTTGTCGGTCGCCGTGCGCATGGGGGAATTGGAGACCGTGGAGCACACCCGAGACAACGGGTTGGCCGTGACCGTGTACTTCGGGCACCGCAAGGGCTCTGCTAGTACCTCGGACCTCAATGCGGAAGCTCTGCGCGAGACCGTGCAGGCTGCCTGCAATATTGCCCGCTATACTATGGAGGACCCTTGTGCCGGGTTGGCTCCCGAAGAGCGGATGGCCAGCGAAATCCCGGATCTCGATCTCTACCACCCGTGGGACCTTTCTGTGGATGCCGCGATTCGACTGGCGACGACCTGTGAGCAGGTCGCGATCGATTTCGATTCGCGGATCGAAAACTCGGAGGGTGCGAGCCTCAACTCGAACGCGGGGCTGCATGTCTACGCCAACAGCCATGGCTTCGTCGGCGGATTCCCCAGCACTCGCCACAGTTTGAGCTGCTCAGTGATCGCGCAGCAAGAAGGCGCCATGCAGCGGGACTATTGGTATACCCTGGGGCGCGCGGCGGAGGATCTCGATAGCGCCGAGTCTGTCGGGCGAACGGCGGCGAAACGCGCGCTGGCCAGGCTGGGGGCGCGGCGCATAGCGACCTGCCAAGTCCCGGTCGTGTTTCGTGCGGACATCGCTGCAAGCCTATTGCGCAGTTTCGTCAGTGCGGTCCGCGGCTCCAATCTTTATCGCAAGGCCTCGTTCCTGGTGGATCATCTCGGCGCGACGGTTTTTCCGGAATTCGTGCGCATCCACGAAAACCCCTTGTTACCTCGCGGCTTGGCGAGTTCCAGCTTCGATTCAGAGGGTGTAGCGACGCTGCCTCGCGACCTGGTGCGTGACGGTGTGCTCCAGGGGTACGTTTTGGATGCGTATTCCGCTTGCAAGCTCGGCATGCAGACCACGGGTAATGCGGGGGGGGTGCGCAATCTCAGCATCGAATCGGGCAGGCAAGACCTTGCCGACCTGTTGCGTGAGTTGGGAACCGGTCTGTTGGTCACCGAACTCATGGGACAGGGGGTTAATATGGTGACCGGAGATTACTCTCGCGGTGCCGCCGGTTTCTGGGTGGAGGACGGCGAATTGGTGCACCCGGTGGAGGAGGTGACGATTGCTGGGAACCTGAAAACCATCTTCAGCGGATTGCTCGCGGTGGGTAGGGATGTCGATCGTCGCGGGAGTATCCACAGTGGTTCCTGGCTGGTTGATCGCCTGACCGTAGCAGGCAGCTAGCTCACCCGAGGCTGCTTGCGGGCGTTTGTTTACGCGGCTTCGTGGTTGAGTTGATCGACCAGTAGGCCGACGTCCTCGCTGTCGATCTTGCGCATCAGCGCGGTAACTTGGCGCTGCAATTTCCTCAGGTCGCTGGCACGGATGATCCGTTTCACCTCCAATAGGGATCCGGGCTGCATGCTGAACTCCCGCAGCCCCATCCCGAGCAAGAGACGGGTGAACCTGGGGTCGCCCGCCATTTCCCCACACATGCTGACCGGGACGCCCTGATCGTCTGCCGCTTCGATGGTCATTTGAATCAGACGTAGAACCGCGGGGTGCAGCGGGTCAAACAGATAGTTTACCTCGTCATCGATGCGGTCGATGGCCAAGGTATATTGGATCAGGTCGTTGGTGCCGATTGAAAGGAAGTCGAGCTGCCGCGCAAACGCTGCGGCAGCCAGCGCTGCTGCGGGCACTTCGATCATGCCCCCGACCGGAATCTGTTCGTGGAACGGGATCCCTTCCGCGCGCAGCTCGGCTTTGGTCTCCTCGATCAGGGTGAGGACCTCACCCACCTCGCGCACATGCGACAGCATGGGAAGCATGATGCGGAGCGGGGCAGTTGCGGACAGCCGCAAGATCGCCCGTAGTTGGGGGCGGAACAGCTTCGGTTCTTTCAGGCACAGGCGGATTGCTCGTAGGCCGAGCGCGGGATTGCATGCGGGTGGGTTGGAATCCGGGCAGCCGCCGTCTAGCTGTTTGTCCGCCCCAAGGTCTAGCGTGCGAATGGTGATCGGAACTCCCGGCAGCCCCTGCGCTACCTCCCGATAGGCCCGCAGGTGCTCTTCCTCGTCGGGAACCTGCTGCCGGTTCATGTACAAAAACTCGGTTCGATAGAGACCGACGCCCTCCGCCCCGCTGTCTCTGGTTGCTGCAATGTCTTCTGCTAGCTCAATGTTGGCAAGCAGGGCCACCTTCTGCCGGTCGACGCTCTCCGAGGGCCGGTCGACCAGTTTGCTGAGTTCCGCAGTAATGGCTTCCTGCTGGCGGATCCGCCGCTCGAAATGCGCCAGGGCGGCGGGACCCACATCGGCGAGTACGACTCCGTGTTCACCGTCGACGACCAGGGTTTCGCCGTGTCGCAGGTACTGCGTGGCGTGGCGCACCCCGACGACGGCGGGTATGCCAAGGCTGCGAGCCAGGATCGCCGTATGTGACATCGGGCTACCGAATTCCGTAACGAAGCCTGCGATGCCTTGATGGCGCATCAGAATGGTATCCGCCGGGGTAAGATCCTGTGCCAAGATCACCTGCCCTTCGAGCGACAAGGTTTCGTCACCAGCGCTGTCATGGTGCTGATCCAGGAGTACTTTCTGGATCTGTTTAACCACGTGATCGATGTCGTCCTTGCGCGTCCGGAGGTAGGGGTCTTCCATCTCGTCGAAAACGCGGGCCAGCTCGTCCCGGCGCACCTGGAGCGCCCACTCCGCGCACACCCCCAGTTCCCGGATGAGCTCTACCGTGGCGTCGGCGATCGCGGTGTCTTCAAGCATCAGAAGGTGGGTGTCAATGAAGGCGGCGATGCCCGATGGGGTGTTTGCCGGGATTTGGTCGCGAATCTGACGGAGTTGCTGCTGCGCTGTCGCTAACGCACGTCGGAATCGGTCTGTCTCATTGTCCAGTTCGGCTTTCGGGAC
This sequence comes from Chromatiales bacterium, assembly GCA_024639625.1. Taxonomy (GTDB): domain Bacteria; phylum Pseudomonadota; class Gammaproteobacteria; order Chromatiales; family Chromatiaceae; genus JAHEIA01. The sequence continues at coordinate 4,239 of JAHEIA010000025.1, read as the reverse complement.
CTCCATGGGGATGACTTCTACCTGCCCCCGCAGCAGCAGGTGAGCCCTCCCTACCGCGATACGGCGCCGTCCGCTGACCCCGATACCGGTGCAGGCTATGCTCACTCTGGCTCCCCGAAACGCGCTGCAATCAACTCCTCCAGGGCCTCGCATGCGGCGGCCTCGTCCTCACCGTCGATCACCAACTCGAGCCTCGTCCCCTGGCTGGCGGCAAGCATCATGACCCCCATGATGCTCTTGCCGTTCACTTCCTGCTCGTTACGGCGCAGCTGGATGCTACTGCTGTACCGACTCGCGCAGGTTACCAGTTTTGCTGCTGCGCGCGCGTGCAGGCCAAGTTTGTTGATAATGGTGACTTCTTTGCTGATCATGGGTGTGTTGCGGCCCCTTGACGGTAACGACTTTCGATCTCGTCACAGCGCAAAATGCCGTCGCAACCGCCGCTGAGAGCCTTGCTTACCAAAGTCTCCATGCCAAGGTGCGGGTAATTTAACAACCGTACCAACATCGGCAGGTTCACGCCCGAAATGACGGCGACCCTACCGTGCTTGCCGAGCGAAGTGGCGATGTTGCTTGGTGTGGAGCCGTACATGTCGGTCAGAATAAGCACGCCGTCTCCTTGATTCAGGTCTTCGAGCATCGCTTCGGCTTGTCCACGGAGCTCACTTGGGTCGCTATCGGGTACCACGGCCAAGGTTTCGGTGAGCAAAGGACAATGGCCCAGCATATTCGTGGCGGTCTCAAGCAGAGCCGAGCCGATGGTGTTGTGGGTGATGAGGAGCAGGCCGACACTCATGGCAATTCCCGATGACGCACCATGACCTCTTGTTTACGCTCTTGGAAGTGGGCACCCAGGGCCTCGGCCATGTAAACCGAGCGGTGTTGGCCCCCGGTACAGCCGACCGCCACCGTGAGGTAATTCCGCCCGTCCGCTTCGAAGCGGGGAATCCAGCGTTCTAGGAACGCAATGAGATCATCGCGCATGTGGGCAACGGCGGGTTCGCCGTCCATAAATTTCTGCACCGATGGGTCACGGCCGTTCAACGGGCGCAACTCGATGCGCCAATAAGGGTTCGGCAAACAGCGCACGTCGAAAACAAAATCAGCGTCTCTGGGTACGCTGTGTTTGTAGCCGAACGACTGGAACAGGAGCGAGAGCCGCTGTCCGGGGGCCTTGGCCATATGGCCACGGATCAGCTCTTGGAGCTGATGGGCATTGATCCCGGTGGTGTCGAGGCGCAGATCTGCGCTGTCGATCAGGGGTTCCAGCAGTTGGCGTTCCGTTCGAATGGCCTCTTCCAGCGGGAGGTTCTGTTTTGTCAGAGGATGCTTCCTTCTGGTCTCGCTGAAGCGCTTGATCAGCGTCTCGGAGTCCGCTTCGAGAAACAGGATGGTATGCGCGATGCCCTGCGCCCGCAGGCGGCCGAGCAGGTGGGGCATGGTGCTCAGCTCTTCGGGGTGGTTGCGGGCATCGATCCCTATGGCGGTGAGCTGGTAGCCGGTATCCGCCTTCTTCAGCAGGTGCTCGCCAAAGGCCCCCAACAACTGGGCTGGAAGATTGTCGATGCAGTAGTACCCCATATCCTCCAGGGTATGCAGGGCAACGCTTTTCCCGGAACCGGACAGCCCCGAAACGATCACGAGATTCATAGTGAGTGTCAGCTATCCGCTGGATGCGCCCCAGTATAATCAAAGCAGGCTGCCATAGGATACGCGAATCCCGCTCGCGAAGCGCCACCGTGCACCTAGGGGGCAGACTCGATCCGCCGTTGCTGGCGTCGAGCAAATTCTTCGCTCGCGTCATAGCCCTTGAGGCGCAGGAGATGATTGCGCACCGCCACCTCGACCAGTGTTGCCAGGCTGCGGCCCGGTGCCACTGGTATTGTGATCTGCGGCACCTCCACGGTGAGAATCCTGCGCATCGAGTAGCTTCCTCGAAGCCGATCCATGTTGGCCAATGCCTCTCGATTCATGCGCTCGAGATGGATGATGAGGCGCAAATATTTGTTGTGTTTGATCGAGGCGTCGCCGAAGATCGCTCGGATATTGATCACCCCCAGGCCTCGGACCTCAAGAAATTCACTCAGCACGGGTGGACAGCTTCCGTCGAGGATGTCCGGTGCAATGCGGGCGAACTCTGCCATGTCGTCAGCGATCAGCCGATGGCCCCGGGCGATCAACTCCAGGGCCAATTCGCTCTTGCCGATCCCGGCGCCTCCGGTGATCAGAACGCCCAAGCCCATCACTTCCATGAAGACCCCGTGCACCGCCTGATGTTCCGCCAGCGCGTTGGTCAGGTGATAGTGCAGCTCATACAACAGCTCATTGTCCGCTAGCGGAGAGCGGAGGATCGGGGTTGCGTTCTTTGTCGCCTGAGTCAGGAGGTCGGCATCGATTTCGAGCTGATTCGCGATAAGAATTGCCGCTGGTTTTGCGGTAAAAAGCTGCTGCAGCGCGTCCCGGTATAAAATTGTCGAGAGATCCGCAAGGTAGATTGCCTCCGGGCGGCCGATGATCTGGATGCGATTGGGGTGGATAAGATTCAGGTTGCCTACCCAGGCCTGATTCGGCGGCTCTTCGCCTGATTCTCGGAGCGGGGATTCCGCCTGCTCGCTGCCGCACACCCACTCCAGCGAAAGCTTGCCGCGCAGGGCCTCGAACAGCGAAAGCAGGGTAACCTCCTTCGTCATGCGTCGCGGGGCTAGGGTGCCTGCTGCATCAACTGTCGGAGGATCGCCTCAGGGCTCTCAGCCCGGCGCAATTCGGCGCAGAATTCGGGCTCGTTAAACAGTGTCGCCAGGCTGGCTAGGAGTTGCAGATGTTCTTGCGTGGCCTCTTCGGGCACCAGCAGGCCAAACACAAGATCTACCGGTGCTCCGTCGATGGCGTCGAAATCCACGGCCTCGGACAACTGGACGAAGGCGCCGTAGGCCTGGTCGATACCCTTGATCCGGGCGTGCGGCAGTGCGATTCCGTGCCCCAGCCCAGTGCTGCCAAGGCGCTCGCGTTCCAGCAGCCGGTCGAAAACCATGTCTTGGGTAAGCGACAGGCCGCTGGAAGCGAAGAATTGACCGAGCAGTTCCAGTACCTTCTTCTTACTGCTTGTTTGTATCTGGCAGCCGATACGCTCGGCAACAATAAATTCGGCGGGAAACATGGTCGCCTCGATGATGCGCTTGCAGGGGAAAGCGGGTTTCAGATCTCGCTCGGCTCAATATTTTTTGCCCCGTTTCCGGCTCGATGGCGGGTCAGCTTCTCCTTGTGCCGGATCACTTGGCGGTCGAGTTTGTCGATCAGCGAGTCGATGGCCGCGTACATGTCTTCCTGTACCGAGTCGGCGAATACGCTGGCACCGTTGATGTGCATTGTCGCCTCCGCTTTCTGGCGCAGTTTTTCGACGCTCAGGATCACATGGACATTGGTGACATTGTCGAAGTGCCTTTCCAGGCGTTCGAATTTGCTGTTCACGTAGCTTTTCAATGGGTCGGTGATGTCGACATGATGACCAGTTACGCTGATTTGCATGTTTCGGCTCCTGATGTAAGTGAAGCGCCTACATGAGGCGTTTTCTCTCGCTCGAAGGGGGGATTCCCATTGCCTCGCGGTATTTAGCAACCGTTCTGCGGGCAACCTGGATCCCCTGCTCGGAGAGCATGACGGCAATCTTGTTGTCGCTGAGGGGCTTGGCTTCAGCTTCTGCTGCGACCATTTTCTTGATCAACGCGCGGATCGCTGTGGCGGAGCATTCACCGCCACTGCTAGTGCTAACATGACTGGAAAAGAAGTATTTGAACTCCAATGTCCCCCTCGGGGTATGCATGTATTTTTTCGTAGTAACGCGGGAAATAGTGGACTCATGCATCTCCAACGCCTCCGCGACCTCGCGCAGCACGAGCGGGCGCATGGCTTCCGGCCCATGTTCGAAGAATGGACGCTGGATTTCCACGATCTTCTGCGCAACCCGCAACAAGGTCTCGTTTCGGCTGGTCAGACTCTTGATAAACCAGCGCGCCTCCTGCAAGTGGTTCTTGAGGTAGGTGTTGTCTTCGCTGTTATCCGAGCGACGCACCAGTCCTGCGTAGTGGCGATTGACCCGCAATTTGGGTGTGGCTGCAGGATTGAGTTCCACGTACCAGCTCTCGTTGCGCCTTCTCACCAGAACATCCGGTACGACGTATTCGGGCTGCGTATCCGCCACCAGGGTACCAGGGTGGGGATTGAGGGAGCGGACCAGCTTTA
>JAHEIA010000364.1 GCA_024639625.1 Chromatiales bacterium | reverse complement strand
ATTGACATGGACAGCATCCATAGTCTCTGCGGTAACAATCGCGTGCGCGGGTTCACGACTGGGATCAACACCTGCACCGATGCCGGCGGGAACTACCCGCCATAGGAGGGCTGAGAAAAGGGGAGAAAAGGGGACAGGTGCATTTCTCGCGAACCGAGCCATGCAAGCCTAGGGATACCGACCCACGAGCAGTACCCCAACCAACATATCGGAAGCTTCGTCGTCAAGCAGTGCCTCCAAGAGCTGCCTGTATGCGCTGAGAGTAGAGTACTATTGACGTCTGATCCCTAACCCATGAGCAACCCACAAAGGAGAATCGGATGCCCCAACTTCTCAACGATTTCCAGCAACAGTTTCCGGATGTCTGGGCAGCTTACACGCAGCTCAAGAGCGCATGTGACCAGGGAGGCCCGCTGGATCGCAAGACCACAGAACTGATAAAGATAGGTATATCCGCGGCGATGGAACATGACGGTGGCCTGATTGCCCATGTCTCTCAGGCCAGAAAGGCCGGAGCCCAGGATGAGGAGATTTACCAGGCTATCGTGTTAGCCACCGGACTGGCGGGATTCCCGGCCGCTCTAAAAGCGTTTGCGGCGATCAAAAATAGCTAGCGTTACACATCCCGGTTTCAGGATGGCGTCTAGAACGGTTTTCGTGAGGCACGTTGTCCTGCAGAAACTGGACATGGGCTTTGCCTATCTGACAACCGGGATGGTTATTCGCTTGCGCAGGCCGTGTCGCTTGAGAAAATCAAGACATCTCCCAGACAGCCGTATTCGCGCAACTTCAGAATCCGACGTTGGGCGAAGCCAGGAGTGGTACGCCAGGGCTCCGGTGGCACTTTTTTCCTCCTCAGAAGGGCTATGACAGGAGCCAGGTTTAGGATATTTGTTTTCCGGCGAATCCGAAGTTCGGCGGTGTCTACCGGCCGTCTCGATCGAAAGAGACCGTGGGCTTATCCGCGGCAGTGTCGCGGAGTTTGCGGCGAGTCCGCTGACGCGTAGTGGAGCCACGACGGGCCACTTGTCGTCATCGGCAGTGCGCGTCTGGGTCCCTGGCTCGAAGACCGAGATACGGGACACGCCCCGCGCACGCCCTACCGCCAGCATCGCGATTGGACGAGCAACGGTTTTTGAGGCGCCTAATCGTTGTCCCTACTTGGTCACCAGTCCATTAGAGCACATCACTCCTGAGTGGAAAGGAAAGCGATGCAACAAACCTTGATCGAGCAGACGCATCGAATCCGCATAATCGATATCATCAGGGGCGTAGCCGTTCTCGGAATTTTTACTATGAATCTTTCGGCAATGGCTTACCCTGAAGCCGGACCTATTCGACTAGAGAATGGAGGTATGCATGATCTTCCGCCAATTCTTCGAGCCCATATCCAGTACTTATACGTATCTCGTCGGCTGTGAGGAGACGGGTAGGGCGGCGCTGGTCGATCCGGTACTTCCAGCTTGGCAGCGAGACCTGGAGGAGTTGAACCGGCTCGATCTGAAACTACTCTTTACGCTGGATACTCACATCCATGCTGATCACATCAGCGCTGCGGCGACCCTGAAGCGGGAAACTGGCAGTCTCATCGCTCATCCAGGGTGCGATGCTCTGGATTGCGTGGATTGGCCGGTGGAGGATGGACAGCTGCTTACGCTAGGCAGCCTCTCCCTGGAGCCCCTGTTCACACCGGGCCATACCGATGGTCACCATGCTTATCGCATTGGCACGCGGCTACTGACTGGTGACGCCCTGCTGATCGACGGTTGCGGCCGAACCGATTTTCAGAATGGCGATGCTGCGACCCTATACCGCAGTATCCATGAAAAGCTGTTCAGCCTTCCGGAAGACACCCTGGTGTATCCGGCCCATGACTATCAGGGACGCCGCGTATCCAGTATCGCCCAGGAAAAGATTCGCAATCCCCGTTTGGGCGCCGGCAAGCCGCTGGATGCGTTCGTGAAGATTATGGATGAGATGGACCTGCCTTATCCGAAGTTTATCGACTACGCTCTGCCGGGCAACCGCCAGTGCGGCGCATGCCCGCCCGGTGTGCCGGATGACTTGCAACAGTATTGCGGGGAAATCGGAGAAAGCCGTCAGGGCTAGACGGGGCGGTTCTCCCTCGTGTTTCGGGTCCCAAGCGCGGGCGCGGCTCCTGATTCGTTTTCGGTTTGCCTGCAGCGGCATCCCAAGGTTTCGCGGTGAAAAGCCCGATGGCTTCTTCTTTTCGCGCCCGGACGCGCAGAAAAAACCCGGTAGCTAGTACCGGGTTAAGACGTCTTCTGCTATGGAGGATGTTGTTATGGTTACCGCACAGCACTTTCCCCAAGGCCCGCGTGCTGATTTCAATCTAGCGCAATCGGGACCGGCTTTCTGTGACTCTCTTCTCTCGGATTTGCGCGGTGACAATCGTTCACGTTTCGCGCCGACCATGGGGTGGATTTTTTCGGACTACCTTACCTAGAGGGGGAATACGCACAGGGAAGCGTGGATCTACTCGGTTGGCTGACAGCGTCCTGAGTGTGTCTAATCAACCCCGGAGGGTTGTGACCGAAGCTGAAGCAGCAGACCCCACTTGGCCGCCACGCAATCCCCTGCCTCGGCGGATCAGGCGCGACGGCAGGACCATGGAAGTATCGAATCAGGGCGCGTGCTGCGCAGCGGAAAGAAGACAGCGCTCCTAGGTGTCGCGGCCGCGGGAAAAAGTCGGGTAGAGGACCGGCAGCACGATCAGCGTCAGGAAGGTCGACGACACCAGCCCTCCCACGACCACGGTCGCGAGGGGGCGCTGGACCTCCGAGCCAATCCCGCTGGCATAGAGCAGGGGAGCAAGCCCCAGCACCGTGGTCATCGCGGTCATGAGTACCGGACGCAAGCGGGAGAGCGCACCTTGCATCACGGACGTCTGTAAGGTCATACCGCCTTCCAGGTTCTGGTTGATTGCGTTGACCATGACCACCCCGTTGAGCACCGCGACGCCGCATACGGCAATGAAGCCGATGGAGCCCGGCACCGAGACGTAGAGGCCGCTAAGATAAAGGGCCATCACCCCGCCGATCAGGGCAAGCGGCACACTGAGCATGATCAACAGAGCCTGGCCGACGGAATGGAAGGCAAAGTAGAGCAGCAGAAAGATCAGCCCGAGAGACAGCGGCACAACGATCATCAGCCGCTGCTCGGCACGCTGTTGGCTTTCGAACTGGCCGCCGAATACGACGCTGTACCCGGCGGGCAGGTCGATGTCCCGGCGGATGCGCCGATCAATCTCCGCAACCACGCTGCCCATGTCCCGTCCCGCGACATTTGCCTGGATCACGACGCGCCGCTGGACGTCGTCGCGGCGGATCTGCGGTGGTCCGGGTTCGATTGTGATCTCCGCCACATCACGCAAGCGCACCCAGGCGCCGCTGGTGGTGGTCAAGATGAGTTGGCCGATCGCCTCTATGCTGCCGCGGTAGCGGGGCGCCAGCCTGACCAGGATGTCGTAGCGTTCGTTGCCGCGGATCACCTGGCCGGCTTCCGCTCCGCCGATGGCGTCCTCCACCAAGGCCATTACCTGTGCCACCGGGATGCCGAAGCGCGCTAAGCGATCCCGGTCCGGGCGGACCACGAGTTGGGACTCACCGGCGATGGGTTCCAGGGCCACGTCCCGGGTTCCGGACACTTGGTTGACCATGGACTCGACGGCTTTGCCCAACTCATTGAGTACGCCGAGATCCGGGCCGAACAGTTTGATCGCGAGCTGCGCCTTGACGCCGGAGAGCAACTCATCGACGCGAGTGGCAATGGGCTGGGAGAAAGAGAATAGCAGCCCCGGGTGCACAGACAAGGCCTGTTCCATCCGCGCCTGCAGTTCGCCCCGCGTGGTTGCGGAGGTCCAACCGGCCTGGGGCAGGAGCCCGACGTAGATCTCGATATTCGAGACCGGCTCGGGATCTCCGCCCAACTCGGCGCGACCTACCCGGCTGGACGCGTAGGTTGCCTCCGGGAAGGTCATGAGAATCGCTTCC
>JAHEIA010000024.1 GCA_024639625.1 Chromatiales bacterium | reverse complement strand
AGATCAACTGGATCCAACAGGCTCTCGACCGCGGCGTCGTTCGTGCAGGTGTAGGGGAAGCCGATGACCGTGCCGAGTCGGAAGGCCATCCGTGGTCCGTTACGGTGAACGCGATACGGATCGCCGAAACGTCGGCATCCTTCGCCGACTTGGCCCTCAACGACTCAGAGGTATTGGGTCTCAGTGACATCACCCTGAATCTGACCGACGTTTCGCTGGATCCGCAACAGGCGATCGGCTTCGACCTGTCTCTTCAGCTGCGCCAGGGGGGTAGCGTGAATGCAGAGGGCTCTGTGCAGGCCTCCCAACCCAGGGTTAATGGCAGCATCGAGGTAAACCAACTCGCTCTCGCGACCGCCCAGCCTTATTTGGAGGAGGTGGCGCACTTGCAGCTCACATCCGGCCAGCTTTCGGGCGGCGGCGAGGTTCGCTACGGGACGCTGGAACCAGGCTCGCTGGAATTTGCAGGTGATATCCATATCGCAGACCTGAAGGTTCTGGAACCGCAGACCGGAAAGACACTGATCGGCTGGGAAGAGTTGAAGACCAAAGAGATGGAGCTCGGGCTGACGCCGAACGGATTGACCCTGGAAGAGGTTGTTGTAAGCCACCCGGCGGGTACATTCGTCATCGACGAAAAGAAGAACACCAACTGGCAGTACGTCCTGAAGGACCAGCCGGGCAATACCCGGCCGAAAGCTACCTCCGCAACCGGATCGGCTGCCTTTCCGGTCTCGATCGCCCGCATCCGCATCGAGGATGGTGCCTTGAATTTCGCCGACCTGAGCCTTACGCCGCAGTTCGCCACTGATATCCGTGAACTGAACGGCACCATCGCCGGGCTTTCCACGGCCCCGGGAGCCACGGCGAACATCGAGCTCGAGGGGCGCGTGGACGAATACGGACAGGCCAAGATCCAAGGTGAGATGCAGCCATCGAGCCCAACCGCCACGACGGACATCCAGGTAGACTTTCAAAACGTGGAAATGACGGACCTCACGCCCTACTCCATCAAATTCGCCGGCTACGAGGTCAACTCCGGCAAGCTATCGCTGCATCTCGGCTACAAGATCCAGCAACATCAGCTTTCCGGGGACAATCAGGTCGTAGTCCAACACCTGGAGCTGGGGGAAAAGGTCGATAGTCCCGACGCGCTCGACCTGCCCCTGGAGCTGGGGCTCGCCTTGCTGAAAGACCCAAGCGGCAAGATTGACATCAACCTGCCGGTGCAGGGAGACATGTCCGAGCCGCATTTCAGCTTTGGACAACTGATCGGCCAAGCCGTAGCAAACTTCTTCGGCAAGTTGGTGACCGCACCTTTTCGCATCCTCGGCGGCATCCTCGGATCCGAGGCCCAAGGGCTTGACCAGATCGTCTTCGAGCCGGGTCGCAGCGATCTGCCCCCTCCTGAGCGGGAGAAGCTCGCCATGGTTGCCAAGGCGCTGCGGGAAAGGCCCCAGCTCGCGGTCTCGGTCCAAGCGACCTACGATTCGCATCTCGATGGCGCGCAGATCAAGGAGCAGAAGATTCGCCGCGCGGTGGCCGAGGCACGAGGCGAAGACAGCAAACCCGGGGAACAATCGGGACCGGTCAGCTACAATGACCCCAAGAGCCAGCAAGCGCTCGAACAGGTGTTCAGCAAACGTGTCTCCCCGGCCGCCCTGATCCAGCTCAAGGAGAAGTTTTCCACAACCGCGCCCCCGGCAACAACCCAGCACCGACAGCCGGCTCCCCAGCCATCCGGGGAGGCCGCTGTTGCTGAACCCAGCGGGCTCTACAAATCCATTTACGAGGAGTTGGTACGTACCGCTGTGGTCACACACAGCGAGCTGCGGTCACTAGGCACCGCGCGCGCCAAATCGGTTGCGCGGGAATTGACCGGTGCCGACGGCATACCGAAACAACGGGTGCGCCTGGTCGACCCCGCCAACGCGGAGCGTTCGTCCGCGCAGGCCGCCGGGGTAACCACCCGGCTCGACCTCACCGCGGCAAAGTAGGCACTTCGAGAGTCAGCTATCTCTTGCCCCGGCCGTGAAGCGCATCACCAGCATCTGGTTCACTCCACCCGATACCGGCGCAGCACGTGCCGGCGCAGAAGATGGGGCACGCTTTCTTTCCGGCTGTTCCACACTAGTGCAACGTGTCGCACCGTGGTATGCAGCGACTCGGCGCCTCGCGCTCACATCGATCGTCATCTGGGGGTTGGCGGCCTGTGCGACCACCTCACACCTTGATCCGAAACCCCTGTCCTCCCCAACCGCCACGCAAGCGGTACGATCCGCGACGAAGGACGGTGTGCGCGTCACCGCGAGTATCCTCAACGACGCCGAGGCGCAGAAAAACTTCGGCGTGGACCTCGCCAGCCGGCAATTGCAGGCGATCTGGGTGCGGATAGAGAACGGCTCCCAGCTCAGGCTTTGGTTCCTGGTCGCCGCGCTCGACCCGGACTACTACACTCCCCACGAAGCCGCTTTCCTATTCCGCGATTCGCTTTCGGACGAAGACAGCGAGCGCTTGACACGCTATCTCACGGCTCACTCGCCACGCCAAGCGATCGAGCCCGGACAAAGCACCGAAGGTTACGTCATCACCAAGCGCACCGAAGGCGGGCGATACGTGCATGTAGAGCTCGCCGGCCACGAGAAGCTGCTACGCTTTGGCTTCGCTATTCCGCTCGCCGACGGAAGCTTCGACTTTGAGGGGCTCATTCCAAATCAGATCTACGCTGGTCTCGAACGACCCGATCTCAGCGCGTCCGAGCTGCGCTCTGCGTTGCGCCGCCTACCGTGCTGCACCCGAGACTCTTCCGGTGAAGGACTGGGCGACCCGCTCAACATCGCCATCGTCGGCAGCTTTGACGAGATGATGACCGCGCTCGCACGTAGCGGATGGTCGTTCACACACCGGATCACGCTGGGCACCGTGGGGCGCCTGGTGGAGGCGACAATCTCCGGCGAAGCCTATCGCGTCGCTCCGGTCAGCTCCCTGTATGTGTTCGGCCGACCCCAGGATGTCGCTCTGCAGCGCGCCCGGTCATGGATCTCTCAACGCAACCACATGCGTCTTTGGCTGGCTCCCTTTCGCTTCGAGGGACGAGCCGTCTGGGTCGGCCAGGTCAGTCGTGACATTGGGGTAAAGCTCACTGCCAAAGGTCCCAGTCCAACCACCCACGTGATCGACCCCTACGTCGACGAGGCACGAGAGTACCTCCTACAAACCCTTCTCCACCATCACAAAGTGGAGCGATTCGGCTTCGTCTCGGGCGTGGGTAAGACCACGCCGGAGCATCCGTTCACCAACTTAAGCGACGATCCTTATTTCACGGACGGCCTGCGTCTGGTGGTGGTGCTGGCCCAGCAGCTGATGCCACCCCACCAGGCCCGCAACTTCCACTGGGAAGAGCTCGACATCCCCGATCCCGGGCCACCGCAGCACAGCACGGAGATCGCCGCTCCCAGCGGTGCACCGCCATGAGATCGACTCGCGATACGATGAGACGCTTCCTGACAAACGATGCCCACCAAGGGGGGCTAGGGAAGTCCCTTGCAGGCAGACACCCTTTTGCTACCACACCGGCACCCGTTACTCTTGGGGAGTGAAAATGCATCAAATCTGGTCCGCGATCCTGGTCGCCTTCGGGATGCTTCTCTTTCTCGGTGGCTGCACCTCGCTCCCGGAGACACTACCGCAAGGGGCCCCCGGTTACGCCCTCTCGCCACAACCGGGTGGAACGCTGGCATCCCTCGAGGAGCGTCTGAGGGAGCGCGCTGGCCCCGATCAATCCGGATTCTACCTGCTCAACGCGAACGAGCAGGGTCTGCGCTGGCGCCTGGCCCTGATCGATTCGGCAGAACATTCGCTCGATCTTCAGTACTACGTCTGGTGGGGTGACGAGAGCGGTGACCTGTTGATGACGCGGGTCATCGAGGCAGCCGACCGCGGCGTCAAGGTGCGCATCATACTGGACGATCTCTCTTCAATCTTGGAAGACGAGTCCCATCCGAAGCTACGGGACACCCATACTTCGATAATCAACGCCCACCCCAATATCACGATCAGGCTGTTCAATCCCTGGCGCTCGAGGCCGCTGGAGACCCGTGCTGTAGAGTTGCTCAACCGCATGGAACGGCTCAACCACCGAATGCACAACAAGCTCCTCATTGCCGACAACCGGGCGACCATCCTGGGTGGGCGCAACATCGGGAATGAGTACTTCGGTCTCTCCCCCGAATTCAATTTCCGCGATCTCGATGTCTTGGGCGTCGGGCCCGTGGCACGGCAGGCCTCCGCCGTGTTCGACGGCTTCTGGAACAGCCAATGGGTGGTTCCCGTCGCTGCCCTCGGTGTGGCAGCCACACCTCACGACCTCAGGCAGGACTTCCTGGAGGCGCGCACCAAACTCACCGCGGCGCCTTCGCTGGCACGCTTCCCGATCGACCGCCAAACCTGGAATTCGGAATTGGACGAGATGGTGAGCGAAATCCACCTCGGTACCAGCCGTCTGCACACCGATAAGCCGGATCCCGATGCCGTCGAGCACCACATGCCGGACACCATCCGCACATTGTTGGGGACCGCGACATCCGAGATCCTGATTGTCAATGCCTACATCATTCCGGGCGAGCATGCCATCCAACGGATGCGCGACCAGACCACCAAAGGCATCCGAATCCGCATGCTCACCAACTCCCTTGCGTCGCACGACGTACCAGCGGTGAACAGCCATTACAAGCAATGGCGCGGACCCTTGCTCGATGCAGGCATCGAGCTTTACGAAACGCGTCCGGGCGCCGCTGCGCGAGTCCTTCTCGCCGACACACCGCCGACGCAGGCCGAGTATATGGGGCTACACATGAAGGCGATGGTGATCGATCGTAAGCGTGTCTTCATCGGCTCGATGAACCTGGACCCGCGCTCCTGGGAGATCAACAGCGAGATGGGCATAGTCGTGGAAAGCCCAGGCCTTGCCCGCGAGTTGGCAAAGATCATCGAGCACGATATGGACCCGGAGAATGCCTGGCGCGTCACACTGGACGGTGACGGTCGGATCCTCTGGACCGCCGATGGCGAGTCCACCACCGAGCAGCCTGCACGCAATTTTTGGCAGCGCATGCAAGACGTATTCTTCATGGCGTTTCCCGGTGAGCTCTATTGAAAACCCAACCCCAACACCCCGCCCCTAGCAAGGCTGATTGGAAATCTGAGAGCACAAGGTATTTCTAGTAACAACCCGACAACAACCGGAGGACTTATCGCATGACTAGACCCAAGCATCTACCCCACTGGGCCAAGGCCTTTGCCCTGCTCATGAGCCTTTCCCCCATCGGCTTGGTTGGTGCCGAACAATCGTCGTGGGACAAGGCAAAAGAAGAAACAGCAGAGGCCTGGACGGCCACGAAGGAAGCGTCCGCGGCTACAGGAGAGGCAGCGAAGCAGTCCTCCCGCGAGGCTTGGGAAAAGGCAAAAGAAGAGACAACGGAGACCTGGACGGCCACCAAAGACACATCTGCGGCGGCTGGAGAGGCGGCGAAGCAGAGCTCCCGCGAGGCTTGGGAGGCGGCAAAATCAGCGTCCGGCGCAGCTTGGGAAACGGCCAAGCAGGAATCCCGCGAGGCCTGGGAAACTGCCAAAGAAGAGTCCAACCAGGCCTGGGACACAGTCACCGACGAAGAAACCTACCGCGAAGCGGAGGAAAAGACCTCTGCTGCATGGGAGAGGGCAAAGCAAGAGTCGCAAGAAGCATGGGAGCGAGCGCAGGCTGCCTCGCACAAATCCTGGGAAGAGGCCAAGCAACAATCTCAGCGCGCATGGGATAAAGCCCGGGGTACCGGCACCGATAGCGGGAAAGAGATGTAGCCAGCCCGTTCAGGTACGCCGCACCCCACCCAGCCTCCGCGACGGCCGGCCGCCGCTTGCCCGACTCTTGGTCCTGGGCTGCAATCGGTCCGATGCGGTTGGCTCGGTGCGACTCCTAGATTCCTGGATGAAGAGCGGCTCCGGCAGCTCCGCGAAAGTCGGTTGGCTCGGGAGCGCCCTTCTTCCTGGCTTTCTCCCGGGCCAGCTGATGGTTCATATCTGCGGGCAGAAACTCAACCTGCTTCCCGGCCGCGCGTGCGCCGAGCAGCTCGTCACGCGCCACCTCCCCGCCACCAATGCCGACAATAATGTTGCTCGCGAATACCATAGCGCTCGAAGTGGGCGAGAGACTCGCCGAACCTGGCAAGAGGCCGCCCCAGGTTGCATCGGGAACATAGAAGACGTAGTCGACACAGGGTGCAAGCTCCACATCTTGCTGGCGCGCAAGGTCCGACACTATGCCCATGGTCGTGAACCCAAGCGCCTTGGCAAGCGCGTATACCGCGCCTATGCCCTGCCGAGTAGCGCCGATGTTTACCAGCGTAGCCGCCGGGTCGAAGCGGTCCAGTACTCGGCGAGCGTGATTCAGCATCGCCGCGTGATCTTCATACCCGGCCCCTGAATATCCCACGAACGTGAGAACGCTCTTGTGTTCGGCAGCTATGAAATCTTGGATTGCAGGCGCGCTAACTTCCTCCACCACTCGAGGCGGATGGCATTCGGCGGCCGCAACTGCAACCGACGGAAGACCGGCAAAGACAAGCAATGCGCCGGCGAAGTACCCAGTAGAAGCTGAGCGAAGCCACATGCATGGGTACCTTAGCGATGCCTTCATTGCACATCCTCCACCGGCTCCATCATCCACCAAGGCGTGGCGAAAGCCTGGGATTCCTCCTTGCTTCCTGCCGGATAGAAAGAGTGGATTGAATCGGTCCTGTAATACCTCCAGAATGCCGGCTCAAACGACTTCTCCAGGATACTGAAGGCCCCCTGCTTTTCCTTTTCCTCGAGGAATTGGCGGTAGGCATCAAGCGGTTCCGGCCCACCCTGCTGGAAAATGATCCGACCGCCGTACTGCTGGTAGAGCGCCCGGTTGATCTTCCATTGCAGGATAAAGGCGGCCGCGATCTGCTCCCTGGTCGCCTTATCCTCCGGGGAATCCTCGCCGCTGCCGCTCTCGGTCCCAGAGGCGTCATCGAGGAGGCTATTCAGCATTTCGAGCTCAGACACTGACGCCTGGCGCTGAACATCGGTCAAGGCGTTCGACTCGAGCTCGCTGGCAAGCTGATCCCGGCGCGCCTTACGCGCTTTTCGGTCTTTCTCCGCGGCCCGACGGACAGCCTCCACAAAGGCGTCGATTTCTTCCTGCTGCACCTCGATGTCGTTATCAGCAGCGTATTGATCCAGGAGCTTTTTGACAATTAAGTACTGCATTTCTTCCCCATTACTGGTGCGGATCTGAGTACCCAGAACTTCCGCCACTAGGGGTGCTTCCGGTTGCGCGTAGGTTTCCTCAGCCGACACGCTTGTACTGAACAGGGAAAGGAAAGAAATTGCCGTAAGAACCAACGCTTTCATCTGAGTTTCTCGATCCGAGGCCGATAAGACATCAGGTGGATTGGTATCCGGAGATGTGCTGAGCGGGACGATGCCCCCCCTGTGCATCAACCACCATTCACCGCCGCCTCTGGCACGACGTAGAACTCCCGCTCGTCGATGCCGATATACCAGCTATCGCCCTGTTTGCCCCAGGTCAAGTCGCCACCATCCGGCGTAGTTACGTTGCCGTCAGCGAAATTCAGCACCCGCTCCACTCCATCGGGCGACGTGACGCGAATCGAGGCCGAACCCGCATCGCCACGGCGGATTCCCGCCGGACAATTCTGGTCGTGCGACGGATCGGTGATCGAGCACGGCAGCAGGGTCGTGGCGTCGTATTCCGCTGTCGTGTAGGGCGCTGTGGGATTGTCGTAACCGCGGGTTGGCGCCAACGAAGACGCATCCCAGTAGACATACACAGATTCGTCCGGCATTCGAAAGATTAGCCCGTCTTTACCGAGACCACTTTGACGATATACCGCGCTACCGGAACTGTCGACATAATTCCCGGGCTGGTCGCCTTCTGGGGTGAGCTGGTAACTGACCCCGTCCTTGCGATCGATATACACGTTGCCCTGGTTCTGGGAGAAGGAGCAGGCGAGAGACGCCGAAGCACGATCCTCCCCCTTGGGATAGATGTCGCAGCGGGCATCGACGCTATCGGCTTTTACCGGCAGCGCCATTGCAGTCAATCCGAGGAACGCCGCTGCCACCGAGGTGATTTCTGGATTCATTCCTAACTCCGTTTTCAGCTTATGGCCGGGGCAGTCCCGGGGGGCTGGGAGTCGCCCAAAAAGGGCAGGAGTTCAAAGATCCCCTCGCTTCCGCCGGTCCGCTCAGTATAGGTGGTATCGGCTGACTAGCAACCGATTTTGGCTGCCGAAAAGACAGGTGAAGGTCGAACGATGCGGATGGTCTGCGTCGAGCTTCTCCCGCGCATCGCCAACTGGGCTGATCCCGTCTCCCAACCATGGGCGCAACCACCATCGGCGCCGCTTTGCTGTTTCTCGTTCGCCTGGTGAAAAAGCCATCCTGACTCATTCGCCGGCACCATCTCCAACGACCGTTGCGTCACACGACGCCACCCACCTACTTGGGACCGGTTTCCGGATCCGCGTGAACCAGGTATCTTTGGCCGACCTAGCAAATCATAAGGGGTAGCGCTCGATGTTACGTTACATCGCCTTGGTGCCGTTTCTCATGCTAGCGACCTGGGTCGCGCCCGCCTTCGGCGAGGCAGACGGGCCTGATTTCTATGCCGTCACCGGCGTTGCCGCGGACGATGCCCTGAATCTCCGCGCCGGCCCTTCGCCGTACGCAGAAAGAATCGGCCAGATCCCCCACGACGCCCACGGGCTGCAGAACCTGGGCTGCCGGGGGCTCCCTTCCTTCGCCGAATGGGAGCAAATGACGCAGCCTCAACGGGAGGAAAGCCGCAAGGACTATTGGTGCAAGGTCAAATATGGGGGCATCGAGGGCTGGGTCGCGGGAAGGTTCCTGCGCGAAGACAGCGCCCCTGCCGAGGGAGCGGTCCCTGTTGCGGACTTGGTCGCCCCGACGCTGGACGAGCTACGAAACATCGCCTATGCGGGCATCTACGACGAACCGGTGCAGTTGGTGAACGGCGTCTACGAGGGTGAGCCATTCGTGCCCGGTGGCGCTGCGCGGCCACGGGTGGAGCTGATCTCCGATCTTTATGTTACCGCCGACATCGACAGCGACGGGACGCAGGAAGCATTCGTTCTTTTGAACGAAAACTCCGGCGGCACGGGGCAGCTTCTCTACCTGGCCGCCGTGGCTCATGCCGAGGGCAAGGCACGCAACGTCGGCACCGTGCGTATCGGCGATCGTGTGGACGTCATGACCCTTCGGGCTGCCAACGGAACGGCCACCCTCGAGTACGTCGCCCCAGGTCCCGGGGAGCCCGCCTGCTGCCCGACATTGATGGTCTCCAGCGTCTACGGGCTCAAGGATGGTGAGCTCGCCGAGCTGTCGCGAGAGGGGCTCGGTACGCTATCCTTGGAGCAGCTCGCCGGTGCCCCGTGGCGTCTCACTGGGCTCGGTTGGGACGACCCGATTCCGGACGGGGTATCAATTACGGCCGAGTTCGAGCCAGACCGCATCTCGGGGTCCACCGGCTGCAACCGTTACTTCGCCTCAGTCACAGCGCCAACACCCTACCAGCTGCACATCGGGCCGGTGGGGGCAACCCGTATGTCCTGTCCGCCACCGCAGATGGAAGCCGAGGATCGCTTCCTCGAGGCACTGGAGAACGCTACGCAATATAGCTTCGTGCTAAGCAAGCTGGTGATCAGCTATAAGCAGGATGACGCCTACTCGCTCCTCGTTTTCGAACGCGCTGCGGCGCAGTGAACAGAGCGAAGGCGGCAAAGAGAAAAGTAAACTGAATATATTGCGTATGTCTATCATGCGGTGTGCAGCCGTTTGCCGGCTTCCGGCAGCGGCAAACTGTCGTCGCTTTACCGACTGATCGGTTTTCGGCGCAGCCTCGCTATAGGATTAAAGAGACGAGCCTGAGGAGAGTAGTGTGATCGCCATCGGCACTTCGGTTTCCAGTTATCTGCGCGTTAGGGCTAGCGATGTGGCCCAGCGCAGCCTTTCGGATCGCGCTCCGAGACTGTTACTCGTCGCCATACTGTCATTGCTGGGTGCGATCGCTCCCACGACAGCGGCGGCGGTAAGCGGAACGGCCGTCACCCATCACTCGCCGCATGGCGTCGCAGAACAGTGCATCGCCCTCGACAGGATGCCGGGGGCGGTGTACAGCGGCGAAGACAAAGCACAGGAGAAGGCGTTTTGCGAGATCGACTTTTACTCTGGCACCCACGCCCTGTGCCCGAAGGTGTTCAGCACCAGTCCGGGCACGCTGGTCTACGACATCTCGCGCGGCCGCTTCGCCGGCAAAGCCGAGGCGTTCGAGGCCGAGCAATGCGCGACCACCAGTCCGGTCAAGCGCGGTGCCCTGGGTGAGCCGGTCTCTTTCAAGACCACCATGAACGACGCGCACACCAGTGCGACCTTTTCCACAGCGTCTTTGCTCTACTACCATTTCTCCCGCTACCTGCATGCCGACGTCCATGTGCCGGTCAGCGTATACCGCTCGATGGACAAGGACGCGCACCTGGCCCGTGTGACCGAAAAAGGACTCAAACTGTCGGCGCACCGCAAGGGCGGGGCCATGAACCATGCCGGGTGGAGGATCCTGCAGAAGGCGGAGAAGAATCCGACGGCCTACTCCCCCACCGACGAGCTCTTCACGCGAGACAGGAAACAGATCTACGGCGTCCTGCTCCACCCGCATGGTGATCGCTACGGCCCCGAGTTCAACGGCACGCGCCAATCGGGCTGGGGCGAGGGCCAGAACCGCGATTTTCAGGACACCGCGCCCTTCCGTGCTCTGCGCTCGGCGAAGCCACTCCAGGAGGCCATCGACGCGGGCATCCACGAGGCAGCCGCCAATACGACCCTGCGACAGGCCATGCGGCACGGCATCCCGCCCGAGCAGATGGTGTTCTGGATGAAGGAACTCACCGAGATCACGCTGCTCGATTACATCTTCAGTCAGCAGGACCGCATCGGCAATATCGACTACCTGAGCTACTGGTATTGGGTCGATAACGGTGAGATCAAGCGCATGCCGGCCAGCAGCACCCAGGTGCCGGAAGAGATCGCCGAACATGCTCCGATCCGGCTGAGGCGAACCCAGCTCAACGACAACGACGCCGGCGGCCGCGTCCCTTACGCGAATTTCACCAAGCAGACCAGGATGCTGGAGAAGATCCGCCACTACAGCGCGGACACGTATCGGCGCCTGATGTGGCTGGCAAATGACTTCGCAACCCAGGGCGAACTCTATCGCTACGTGCAAGATACCTTCGGGCTCAGCGAGCGCCAAATCAAGCAGATCGTCACCAATACGGGACTGGCAGCTGGTATCCTTCGTGCCTCGTGCAAGGCGGGGAAGCTCCGCTTCGACCTGGATCCCGCCGGCTACCTGGTGACGGGCAAGGTCGAAGAGCAAAAACTGAATTGCGACAGTCTCTGAAGCCGATAGCCTGACTCTGGTAACCGGAGATCGAGATGCCACGACTGATCGTGCCCATCGTGCTGGTCCTTTCCCTCGCGCCGCACATCGCAGTGTCGCAGGACCTCGAGACCTACCGGAAATGGGTAAGCGACATGCAGGATGCGCCGCGCGGCCCTTTCGAACGGCTGCGCTGGTTCTGCAACGACGGCACCGTACATCCGAAACCCTATCCCTGCGAGCAACGTTGCGGCGGGCACCAGCACGGCGAGTGGAGCGACGAGACCGCGGAGCTGCGAGCCGCGGGCTATAAGATCGCCAACGTGTTTGCCGGCCTCGATCCCGCGGCGTTGTCCGAGCAAGCGGATTTTCGCGACGGTCGGCGAGCTCAGCGTAAGCCCGGAGGCCGATGACGGTGGCGGCGCGATGGCCGGCGCCTACGGCCACTCCGACGGGGAACCCACGACAGCAACCGAACGCGTGCGGTTCGACCGTGGCACGACGGGTGCCGAACTGACTGCCACGCTGACGCCGGGCAGCTCGGTTCGATACGTTCTCGGCGCGAAGAATGGTCAGGATCTCTATGTCCGGGTCGCGGCGAACGGACCGGACATCTACTACCAGGTCTTCAATCCCGATGACTCGTTTCTTCTCGATCAGATGACCTCTGCCACGGAGTACCGGAGCCAACTTTGGCAGTCGGGGGACCATGTGATCGAGGTGATCAACCGCGGCAACCGGAACACCTCCTATAATGTGATCTTCGGGATCGAGTGACCCGTTCATGGTGCCACGAAGCAGTCACCTGGGTGCCCTCGTCGCCTTGCCTCGCTACGGGCGCTCCCAAGAAATGTCTTTCACCAGCGTATCGGCCTCCGCAGCCGAGAGGACGTCCATTATGAAAACTTGGTTGATGGTGACCGCCTTCGTGGCGGCCGTGTGGGCAGGCTCCACTGCCGCGGACTGGACGGAGGCCCGCTGCGACATCTATCCGAAGGACTCCGACCACGCCGACAAGATGATCCACTGCACCTTCGGACAGCGCCAGGGCTACATAACCATCACCCGCGAGGACGGCGTGACGCACGAGCTGTCCCCGGTGGGCGATGCGCCCGGAAATTTCCGCGACCAGCACGGTCGCACGGTGTACCGGCAGAGCGGCCTCGGCGACCAGGGCCTGATCTTCCGCTTCCCGGACGAAAGCGTGTACGTCTACTGGAGCACGACGGCCCTCGAGCCGGCCGACCCCCAAAATCCGACCTCGCCCTTCACCACGAAGGACTACGACGCCACCACGCTCCTGCGCTGCCGCGCCGCGGGCAACTCCGAATTCGGCGAATGCCCGGCCGGCATCCTGCGCATGGAAGGCAAGCAGGCCTCGGTCGTGGTGCAGAACCAGGCCGGCGAGCAGTTCACCATCAATTTCATGACCGATTACGTCAAT
>JAHEIA010000363.1 GCA_024639625.1 Chromatiales bacterium | reverse complement strand
GAGACTGCTCGCGAACGCCCGTGATCGCACTAGCGGTCATCGCAAGAAACGTGAGGTCGTCATCCTCTCTGGCGTAGAGGTCGATCATTTGTGGGCATAGATTCTATGGCTGACAATTTTCGCTCGTTCAGCCTTTGGAGTTGAAAGGACAGGCGTTGCCGCGGTTCGATTTCTCGCGGGCTATCCCGGTTTCCCGGGGCAGAGCCGCATGTTTAACGCAGTCACCTGGCACAAGGCCCGGCGCTGCAGGCAATAAACAACGAACCAACGACAACACCATGAAGAAAAAATACTACATCGGACTCGACGTTCACAAGGACTCAATCGCGATTGCCTACACCCAGGCCGGCTCCCGCGCCGTGCCCACCTACCACGGCGAATGCGGTGGCAGCAATCTCGCTGCCGAGCGCGCCCTGCGAGCCCTCGCCAAAAAACTCGGCGTGACGCTCAAAGAATTGAACGTTTGCTACGAAGCGGGCCCCACCGGTTTCGTCCTCGCCCGGAGGCTCCGCCAACTCAAGGTCCACTGCGTGGTCATGTCTCCCTCGAAGACCGAGCGCAAACCCAACGAACGAATCAAGACCGACAAACGCGACGCGCGCAACATCGCCAAGCTTTTTCGCAACGGCGACATCGTCGAAGTGCGCGTGCCGCCTGCGCTCGATGAAGCCGTCCGCGATCTCTGTCGCGCACGCACCGATGCCAGCGACGATCTCAGGCGCGCCAAACAGCGACTCAACTCGTTCCTTCTGCGCAATGGTTTCCGTTACTCGGGCAAGGCTCGCTGGACGCCCTCGCACATGCGCTATCTGCGCCACCTCACGCTGCCCGATCCCGTGCAGAATATCGTGCTCGAGGAGTACATCCAGGCCATCGATGATGCAATCGAGCGTCAACAACGGCTCGCCGAACAGATGAAAGGGTTGTTGAATGACTGGGAATGGGAACCAGTGGTGCGCGCGCTCATGGCCTGCAAAGGCTTCCAGGAAGTCGCGGCCATGACGCTGATTGCCGAGCTCGGCGACTTGCGGCGCTTTGCCCATCCCCGCCAGCTCATGGCGTTCCTCGGGTTGGTGCCCGATGAACACAGCAGCGGTACTAAACGCAGACAGGGCGGGATTACCAAGTGCGGCAACTCGCATGCGCGATGGATGCTCGTGGAGTGCAGCCAGCATTACCGCAAGGCGCCGAAAGTCAGTGCGGCGCTGAGCCGGCGGCAGGAGGGCCAGAGCAAGGCCGTGAAGGAGTTGGCCTGGCGGATGCAGAACCGCCTTCACAGCCGGTACGTGAAGCTCAAGATGCGCGGCAAACGCGAGAACAAGGTGATCGTCGCGATTGCCCGGGAACTCTGCGCGTTCATCTGGGAGTTGCAGAACAAGATCGAGCTGCCCATCCCGGCCACCAAAGCTTGATCCCGCGAGCTCCCTTTAAAAAATCGACATCACTTTTAGAAAGAGAAGAACCAGAACAAAAATCCAGTCTCGACGACAGAATCGAGGCGAGGGACAAACCGACAGGCGCAAGGCCGGCACTTGATGACGTTATGAGCAGGGTGCTCCCTCCGGGAGCAGCTGGCGCTCGATTCTAGATTAAGGTCCACGGCCACCGGTGAAGACAAAAGAATGTGGTAACCAGTCCACGCATATCAGCATACCCGTCTGCGCGTAATCGCATCACCCCGCCGAGAAGTCCCTCGTCTCCATTCTGTCGTCCCCCCGGAAAGATCGAACCCGTCAACACCATGACAGGACACAACCGCTTCGCGCCCTTGACAAACAGTCAGCCATATCAACGTTAAGGGTGAGGCACCGGACCACTGACAGCGGATCTGTTGCAAGCTTCCCAAACTAGAGTAGGCGACGGGCCGGTTGCCTCCACCCGCTTGTTGTGGCTGTCGAAAAAGTATCAATTTCTGCATTTGGACACCAGAAAAGAGTACCCTTCCAGAGGTGCATCCGTTAGAATGCGTGCATGGCACGATTTAAGCCCGATGAACGGGCACAGGGACTGTTTCTGGAAGTGGATCTGGGTGCACAGCTGCGCCCCGGGACCCTTGAATACGCGATCGACGCCTTGATTGAGGATCGCATTGATCCGGCCTGGTTCGCGGAACTCTACAGTAACGAGCGCACCGGCCGGCTTGCGATCGATCCTCGAGCCCTGCTCAAAGTCATCCTCTTTGGATACGCCCGGGGCGAGACGAGTTCGCGCAGGCTCGAGGAGGCCTGCCGGCGCAACCTCGTGTTCATGGCGCTGGCCGGGGGCGAAAAACCCGATCACTCCACCTTAGCGGCCTTTGTCGGTAAGCTCAGCGGGAGCAGGATCGAGCGCATCTTCGCCGAAGTGCTCGTGGCCTGCCACGAGGAAGACCTGCTGGGAGGCAGCGCGTTTGCGCTCGACGGCGTGAAGCTGCCAGGCAACGCGAGCAAGAAATGGAGCGGTAAAGAAGCCGATTTGATCGCGAAGAAGGAAAAACTCGCCGTGCGCCTGGAGGTGAAGATGAGCGAGCACCGGGAGGCCGACCGCGCGGAGCGCTCCGGGAAGGGCAAGAAGAAACGAACCGCCAAAGATCACGACGATGACCATGATGATGAGCCGCCCGAGTTGAAGCGGCTGCGCCGGCAGATCGAGAACATCGAGCGGCACTGCGAAGAGGAAGGCCCCAAGTTGGGAGCCAAGGGAAAGGAGATCCAGGGCAATGTGAGCGATCCGGACAGCGCAAAGATGGGTACCAGCCACGGAGTCATCCAGGGTTACAACGCCCAGGCGCTCGTCGATGACGAGAACCAGGTGATCGTGGCCGCCGAAGCCATCGGGCACGGGCAGGACTTCGCGAACGTGGCGCCGGTGATGGCGCAGGCAAAGAAGAACGCGCAGACTGCGGGCCTTGGCGAGGACTACTTCGAAGGCAAAGAACTCACCGCCGACGCCAACTACCACAGCGAGGCGAACCTGGCGGCCTGCGAAGCCGAAAAGCTCGACGCCATCATCCCTGACAACAACTTCCGCAAGCGTGACGTGCGCTTTGATACCCGGGAGAGGCACAAGGCCAAGGTGCGAACCATCAAAGAGAAACTGCCGGCCGAAGCGTTCGCCTACGATGAAGCGCGGGACCGCTACACCTGTCCCGAGGGCAAAGAATTGAAGCTCTACGCCGCGCGCCACGACAACGGAAAAGGGCACGTATACCGGCGTTACCGGGCGGCGGAAGGAGCCTGTGAGGGGTGTCCGTTAGGATCGAAATGTCTCAGTGCCCGGGCGAAGCGAAAGAGTCTCGCCATCCCGGTCGATGAGCGGACCAAAAAGCTCTGCGAGCAGATGCGGGAGAAGATCGACACCCCCGAGGCGCGCAAACGCTACGGGCGACGAGCGGGAATCGTCGAACCGGTCTTCGGCAATATCCGTTACTGCAAAGGGATGGATCGGTTCACCTATCGCAGGAAGACAAAGGTCAACACGCAGTGGCAGCTCTTCTGCCTGGTGCACAATCTGGAGAAACTGGCGCACTACGGCAAAAAATACGGCCCGAACCCCGGCAAGGGCCCCTTGGCGCCGCTATTTTCGTTTTGTCAGGGTCTCCTCGGCGCGCTGCGCAGCAACCTCTGCGGACTTTTTCGCCCGATGCGCTATCCGGCCATCTGAAGAACCCTGCCCAAAACAGTTCCACGACGTCCGAATCCGGTCGAATACCGGCTTATTCGACAGCTACGTTAGGCGTCAAGGGTTCGTGACCTGATGGCGCCGATGCTTCACGGAATCCGGGAGAGAGAATCCGGTAAAGTAGTCAATGTGACAGAAATCGAACGGGGTCATGCCAGGGAAGTGCAAATAGTATTCGCCGGCCTCGAATTCGATCGAGTGTGGATTCACCTGAAGCACGGGGTGTAAATGTTCTTTGAGGTAGGCCGCCGCCATCTCAGGATGAATGACCGCCAGGGCCGTAAGATTCTGCGTAAAGGTAGATTCCTGCATTTCTCCCTTGAGGACTGATACGACTCGAAATTTGACGGTGGCCTTTTG
>JAHEIA010000362.1 GCA_024639625.1 Chromatiales bacterium | reverse complement strand
ATCCAGTCCTCTTCCGCGACCACGGGCATCGTGATCGTGATGGCGAGCCAGGGCTTCATCACGCTCCCGGCGGGTATCGCGCTGGCCTTCGGCGCCAACATCGGTACCTGTGTGACCGCGCTGCTGGCGTCCATCGGCAAGCCTCGGGAGGCGGTACGGGCGGCCATTGTGCATGTGATGTTCAACGTGGCCGGGGTGCTGATCTGGCTCCCCCTGATCTCCCCACTGGCCGAGTTTGTGACCTCGATTTCCCCGGTGTACACGGATTTGAGCGGCACCTCGCGCCTGGCGGCGGAGACACCGCGCCAGATCGCCAACGCGCACACCATCTTCAACATCGCCAACACGCTGATCTTTATCTGGTTCACGCGCCAGATCGCGCGACTGGTCGAGAAGCTAGTGCCGGACCGACCGCTCGACGAGGAGGCGTTCATCGTGCGGCCCAAGTACCTGGATGCGGAACTGCTGTCGACGCCGTCCCTGGCCCTCGACCGGGTTCGCCTGGAGATCCTGCACATGGGTGAGACGGTGCAGGAGATGTTGCACAAAATCATGCCTGCGATACTCAAGGGGAACCGGGAGTCGTTGGGCGAGATCGCGCGCATGGACGACAAGGTGGATATCCTCAACGCAGGGATCATCGAGTATCTCGGCAAGATCAGCAAGCTGTCCCTGACCGAGGTGCAGACCCGGGAGCTGCTGCGTTTGATGGAGGCGGTTACCAACCTGGAAAACGTCGGTGATGTGGTGGAGACCAATCTGGTAGTGCTCGGAAATGAGCGCATCGACCAGGGTATCGAGATTAGCCCGCCGACCCAGGAGGTGTTGAATAATTTCCAGAAGGCGGTAATCCGGGCGGTCGAGGCGGCCGTACAGGCGGTCTCCCAGAACAACGAAAAGGCGGCGCAGATGGTGACCAGCATGAAGGACGAGATCCAGCACATCTCGGATTCCGCCGCTGTTCATCAGGCGCAACGTCTGGTGGCGGAGGAGCCGAACCGGATCCCCGCCTATACCATCGAGATGGATATCATCGAGAAACAAAAGCGCATCTATTACTTCGCCAAGCGCATGGCGAAGACCGTGATGCCGGAGGCAGTCCAGGAATAGGCCGGGCGGGCTCGACGCGTGAAGTCTTGGCGGCGCAGGCCGTTGGCCCTGCGCCGCGGGGCATAATCTGGATCTCGTGAGGAGGTCGACGGGAAATGCCGCCGACCGGCCTTCCCGTTCGCAGCATAGGGGCGATGGGGGCGGTTTGAGAGGGTTGTCGAAGGGTTTCTACCGGCCTTGGATCCTGGCGGCGATCGTATGGGGCGGGGTCAGTGCCCTGGTGCTGAATGAGTACCTTCGCATCGGTGACCGGAACTACCTAAAAGAGCTCTGGTTTCTGCTATCGTTGCTGTGGGCCGAATTCCCATTTGCCGCGCTCTTCCAGGACCTGCGGATGCGCGGCGGCCGTAATGTCGCGAAGCTGGTGCCGGTGCTACTGCTGCCGCCCTTGGTGTTGGGGCTGATGTTGCTTTTGGCCGGCTGACCGAGAACGGCTTCGCGCCGAGAGTGAAGAAAAAGCAATCGAAGCGTAATCTGCTTATGGTAAGGTTCAGAGGCTGAGCACTACGCAGATGCCTCGGGTCAGCGGGAGGGTGAAACAGCGATGGTTAAAAAACGGAAGGTCCCGGCTCCGGTGAAGAAGGAGCATACGGTCAGCGAGGCGTTCGCAGCAATCCTGCTACACAATTTCAAGTACCTTGCGGAGTGGGAAGGCGCGGCGCGGACCTGGGATGATATCGAGGGTGTGCACCAGACCCGCGTGGCAATGCGCAAGATGCGTTCCGCGCTCTCGGCGTTCCGCCAGGCGGTACCCAAGGAGGCCAGTGCGAAGTGGTCGGAAGAACTGCGCTGGATGGGTAACGAACTTGGCCTAGCGCGGGATCTCGACGTGTTCATCGACGAGGGTCTTGGGCCTCTGAAGGGGAAACTGCCGTTGCCGGGCGAAGAGGAGATGTTGCGCATGACCGAATTGCACCGGGCGCAGGCGTACGAGGCCGTTCGCGGGTTGCTGGACAGCGATCGCTATGCCGCGTTCAAGCAGGAGTTCCCGGTTTGGGTCAAGGGACGGGAATGGGAGAACTGGGAGCTCAAGCCGAAACAAGCGGAGCGCATGCACATGAACGTCGTCGCCTTTGCCCGCAAGCTGCTCGATCGCCTGGAGCGCAACGTGTTGCAGGCCGGTACCCATGTTGACCAGGACAATGCGCAGGAGATGCACCTGTTGCGCATCGAATGCAAGAAGCTGCGCTACGCAGCGGAGTTCTTTACCCCGATCTTCGACGGTCTGGACGAGTTTATCCGGCGCATGAAAGGGCTGCAGGACTTCCTCGGGGTGATGAACGACGTGTCCGTGATGCAGCATCTCCTGGCAAAGATCTTCGCTGGAGACTGTAAGCGGGAGCCTCTGCAATACGCCGGCGGGCTGGTCGGTTGGCGCACCCGCCAGTATCACGAACTGCGCGCGACCTTCGACGATCGCTGGGAGGAGTTCACGCAGGCCAAGCACCCTTGGTGGAGCAAGAAGGCGTCGTCGAACTGACTGGACGGTGACCCGGGCTGCTTAGGATTCTAATCCGGGCGGTCGCTGGAGCTTCCCGGACGCCGCAACTCGGAGGCGAGCGCGTCGCGCTCCGCCTGCAACTCTTCCATCGATCGTTTCCACCAGGCGATCAGATTAGCCTTGTGGTCAGCCATCTGGTTGACCGACTCCGCCATGGCATTCAATTCGTCACGCGCCCCGGGGACGGTGGGGATTCTCTCGGTCGGTTCCTCGTGCGCTAGTTGATCGAGGAATCCCGCCATGCGCAGCACCGGGCGGGCGATACTCCGGGTAAACAGGAGCGTGAGCAACAGGCCCAGCGTCGCCGCGGCGAGGGAGACCCAGAGCAGCAACCTGGCCTTGGATCGGGTGGCGTCGTTGATCCGCTTGGTGACGTCCAAGGCAACCTGATTGGCATTGCTTACGGTTTCTTGGACCAGTGGAAAGATCTGCCCCGCTGCCTGCTGCATCTCCTGCAGCAGGCCCTCGATACGGTCGTTCTGCTCCACCAGCGCAAGGAAATCTTGTTGATATTTGTTACTCAGGCCGAGGAGCTCGTGCTTGTCCGCGCTCGATATCTCGGAGGCGTCGATCTGCCTGCGCAACGTCGTCAGTTCCTGCAGCGCCATGTCGACGTACTTCTTGTCGTGGCGCAAAAGGTAGTCTTTTTCGCGCCGCCGAAGCTGCAGGATTCTTGCTTCCAGATGGGGCACCAAGTGAGCATGCAGGACGTCTTCGATGCGGTGGGCCGCCTGACGAAACGGGCCCTTGCCGCCCTGGATGTCCTGATTCGCGAGGACACTAGCAGCGTAGACGGCAAAGGCTGCGCGATAGACCTCGATCTCCTCCAGCAGCTGACTCTGGACTTCGGCTTGCAGCCTGGAGTCCCCGACCAGTGTGGAAAATTCGTCGAGCAGGGCGAAGACCTTGTCTCGGTATTTGGGGTCCCGCCGAAGCCCGAGATCCTTTTCACTGCGCCGGATCTGCAAGAGCTGGATATACAGGGGAGCGGCCTGGTAATTGTGCGCCCGTTCTTCCAGCTCGTGCACGGTGTCGCGGAAGGCGCCCTGTAGCCCGGAGTTGTGATCCAAGCCCTTTGCCCGCCACGCGTCGGCAATGGCGGCGAACCGGGAGCGATAGGTGCTCGCCAGGTTGCCGATTTCCTCGCCCGAGGCCAGACCCTGGGCATCGACCTCCTGCAAGCCTCCTGCCTGCGCCATGAGTCGATCGATATGGTCCCCGACCCGTGCTGCGGATGCTTCGTCGCGTTGCAGGAGAAAATTCTTCGCAGCGAGCCCGGCCTGCAGCAATTCCCGTTCGATGTCCTGGGCGAAGGTCTCCTTGACCTCGTAGACATCCTGCAGGGTCTGATACTCCGCGATTGTGTCGCGCAGCGAGAAAAAATACTGGGCGATCACGATCAGCAGCAGCAGC
>JAHEIA010000361.1 GCA_024639625.1 Chromatiales bacterium | reverse complement strand
CCCCACGTTAGCTTCTGTGCGTCGTCTTGAATGTGAATACCCAAGACACTATCGCCGCAATCGCCACACCACCTGGTATGGGTGGAGTTGGCATCATCAGGGTGTCAGGCCCGGCGGCCAGTGATGTGGCCCGGGCAGTTCTGGGCCGTCTTCCCGAACCAAGGCAAGCAAGCTTTTCCCGTTTCAGGGATGCTGACGGTGCCCTGCTGGATGAGGGTATTGCCCTCTATTTCCCCGCCCCGGGCTCTTTCACCGGAGAGGATGTACTGGAACTCCAGGGTCATGGCGGTCCGGTGGTGATGGATCTGCTGCTGCGGCGGGTGCTGGCCTGCGGAGCCCGCCAGGCCCGGCCCGGGGAGTTCAGTCAGAGGGCCTTCCTCAACGACAAGCTGGACCTGGCCCAGGCCGAGGCGGTGGCGGACCTGATAGAGAGCGAAACCGCGGCCGCGGCCCGGCTGGCCGTGCGCTCCCTGGACGGAGAATTCTCCCGACGCATCCATGAACTCGTTGAAGGTATTACCGGGCTCCGCGTATACGTGGAGGCAGCGATCGACTTTCCGGAGGAGGAGATCGATTTCTTGTCCGACGGAAAAGTGAGTACTGACTTACTCGGCATCCTCCATAAATTGCGGGAAGTGGAAAAGAGTGCCCAGGTGGGGAGGCTGCTGCGTGACGGCATGAATCTGGTGATTGCAGGATTGCCCAACGCCGGCAAATCCAGTCTCCTGAATCTGCTGGCAGGGCGGCAGTCCGCCATTGTCACCGAGATCCCGGGTACCACACGGGATCTGCTCAGGGAGCGGATTCAGATCGACGGAATGCCCCTGCACCTGATCGATACCGCCGGCCTGCGGGACAGCCCCGATCTGGTGGAACAGGAGGGTGTGCGCCGCGCCCGGGCCGAGATCGGCAAGGCAGACCGTATTCTCTGGATATATGATGCGGCGGTGGATTCCTCATTCCAGGGACTCGATGGCGCCGGCCTGCCTGCAGAAGTTCCGGTCACCCTGGTGCGCAACAAAATCGACAAAAACGGCGAGCCACCGGGACTGAACCTAAGCGGCAAGATCCCTGAGGTTTCCCTTTCGGCCCTAAACGGCGACGGCGTGGATCTGCTGCGGGAGCATTTGAAATCCTGTATGGGTTTCCACGGCAGTGGGGAGGGCCTGTTTATCGCACGCCGCAGGCATCTGGATGCCCTCGGCAGGGCAAGGGCATTACTGCTCAGAGGTCAGGAGGCCCTGCAGGGCAGCGGCTCCGGCGAACTGCTCGCCGAGGATCTGCGGATGGCCCAGCTCGCCCTATCGGAGATCACCGGTGAATTCACACCGGATGAACTGCTGGGAAAGATATTTTCGAGTTTTTGTATCGGAAAATAGAACCTGGGTGTAGAAGGTGAACTCGACTCATCATTATCCGGGTGTTATACGAGGCAATCTTGTTGGGCCGATGTCAGCCGATTGCCCGGCTGGTATTGACGCAGGCTCTATTGTGCACAGGTTGTACGTCTGGATAACCTGGCGGAATCTTCCAGAACCAGGAACCGATGGGCTCCAGTGGCCGACCCGGCTCCCCCGGATCGATATCGTCGTGCAGCATCAGCACCAGGTCTGAACTCACAGTCGGTGCGTCCCTGAAGTAACAGCATTCATGATCGATTGAAGCTCCGTCCCTGAGATCACTATTTGCCCCATCGCCATCAAAACATGACGAATCGCATCCTGACGAGATTACAGCAAGCGTCATAGACTTGATCAATGACCGCTTAATGACATGTTCAGCCGATATTCTCCGAATGGCAGAGTAATTGGCTTGGTTGCATATTATTTAATGAGAGACAATTGCCGCAAACCAGCGAGATAGTGACCGCTGCGGTCTGGGTCAGAGTAAGGTTGCCAAGACGCCTTCATGGCAACAAATCCGGGGCATAAATGTTCGCATGCAGCTAAAGAAGTTTTAGTTTCGGCCAGATGACCAAGGTGCGCAAGGCAGACTGCGAGTCGAAAGTGTGTTTCCGGCTGATCGGGTCGTAGTCGTAAAGCCTTCTTTGCCCAGGACAGGGCCTCATCATACTTGCGCAAGTCGAGGTAGGCACGTGAGAGGTATCCCATGTAGTTCCATCTGTTCGGGTCCCTGGGATTTAGCTCCAACGAACGCTCCATCTGCGCGATTCCTTCCGCATTGCGGCCAATGAGATCGAGGCGATTGCCAAGAGCCATTCGAGCATGTGCATTACTTGGATTGAGTTCGACTGCGAGTTCTGTTTCGGACAACGCAGAGTCGAAATCTTCACCCCATACGTAAGCGGTACCGACTTGAAGATGAGCGTCCGAGGAGTTCGGATCAAGTGTAACGGCCTTTCGCGCAGCCTCGAAAGCACAGGTTATCTGTTTGTCTCGATCACGCTTCGAGCCATTTGCGGGTCTGCCGGGTATGTTGATCAAAAGGTCGCGTAGGTGGCTTAAAGCAAGGCCCGTGTGAGCATCGCTGTAATCATGATCGAGTTCGATGGCTTTCTGGAAGTTCTTTCTGGCTTGAGCGTTGCTCTCAACCGTATAGCGGTGCAGGAATGAGGTACCCCGCAGAAAGTAATCCCATGCGCTGACGTCTTCGGTACGTATCGTCGCGATTCGACCAAGTTCAGCACTCTCCAACGCTGGTTGAATTGCTGCAGCGACCATCTCAGCGATATCCTCCTGCGCTTCAAGAATATTGCTCAAATCTTGATCGTATCGCTTAGTCCAATGGACATAGCCCGATTGTGCCTCGATGAGTTGAACATTGATGCGTGTGCGTTTACCTGCTTGGCGGACCGATCCAGTTACCACGTATCCCGCACCAAGCTCATCCGCGATATGCCGGATATCTTTCGATCTATCCCGATAAATCAGAGAGGAGCTGCTGGCAATGAGTGGAAAACGGCGCCAGCCTGCAAGCATGGTAATAATGTCTTCGCTGACACCATCCGAAAAATACGTCTGATTCGGATCTCCGTTTAGATTGGTGAACGGAAGCACAGCGACTGCCGGCCTTGAAAGAAACGCCTCAAATGCCGATGGGTCATTACCGGAAGGTCGGGGCTGTGCTTCTGTGGGTTCATGGCGACTACTCTTCAATATTTGGCGATAAAGGGCCTCTGTTTGAGGTTCCGGTCGTACGCCAAACTTCTGATGCAGGACCTTATAGCATAAACGGTATTGTTCCAATGCAGCGTTTAGACGCCCCTGTTCCTGATAGAATTGCATCAAGAGCCTATGCACTCTCTCGTTCAGCGGGTCCAGCGCAAGTAGACTCACCGCTCTTTGAACGGCATTTTCGATACCACTCTCGCCCAGATCCCCCTGCAAGAGCTTCTCGAGCACCACAACTATGCGTTCACGCAACTGCATACGCTCGAACATTGCCCACTCGGAAAACGGTTCTGTCGGATCTACAACACCTTCCAGAAAATCGCCCCGATAGAGATCGGCAGCCTCCTCCAGTGCTGCTCTTGTTCCTTTCTCGATCAGTGCTTCAAAACGTACGACGTCGATCATGCATAACGATGGTTCGATAGCCAGAACATCGCCTTCTACGGCTATCACCTCTTCGCCAGGGGTCGCTAATGACTGGCGGAGCTGTTTCAGTGTTTGACGCAGGCTACCGCGCGCACTGGTTTGTTGGCTATCGGGCCATAACAGCGCCGCAAGTTTC
Source organism: Chromatiales bacterium (assembly GCA_024639625.1). Lineage (GTDB taxonomy): Bacteria > Pseudomonadota > Gammaproteobacteria > Chromatiales > Chromatiaceae > JAHEIA01. Next base: position 331 of record JAHEIA010000361.1, on the reverse strand, counting down.
TCACGGGCAAACCGTTTTCCGGGCTGTCGCGCAAGCACCGCCAGCAGCGCTTCCGATTTACGGGATGGCAAGTTGAGCGATGGGTTGGGCTCTCGTCGTATGTCCAGACATCCAAGGAGCCGTATGTGCCACACAATTCTAGCCCTCTACTTTCGGCAGGAGGGCCATACTCCCTCTGACCCTGATGCTCCAATTATATGCTACAGCGCTGCCCTAGTGTGCTGAGTCAGAAGTTCGCATGATTTCAGCGGGGCGGAAACAGTCATGGGCAAGGCGCGCGAGTGCAGGACTGGCCTGAGCCAATTCAAACGAGCGCAACACCGCCCATGAC
>JAHEIA010000360.1 GCA_024639625.1 Chromatiales bacterium | reverse complement strand
CCCGATCGGGACGCTTATACACCCAGATGACATCGGTCCCTTTCAGGAGAACATCGCTGAGTCCGCGCGCACGATGAAACCCTGTCGAGACACCTTTCGCTACCGACACCCAAGCAAGGGTGAGATTTGGGTCGAGAGCTATGCAATGCCTTCGCGCGAGTCCGATGGCAGTACACTCTGGCACGGTTATGTGCAAGATATCACTCATCGCAAGCACGCGGATGCAGAGTTGTTTGCGACGCAGCAGCGCCTAACTGCCATCATGCAGGCTCTACCGGTTGGCGTCGCTTTCTCCCGGGATACCAGCTGCCAGGCAATCGAAGGAAACCCCGCTCTGTCGGCCCTATTCGGAGCCGACCCGGACGACAATCTATCCGCCTCTGCAACCGATCCGAACGCTACCGGACGGCGTGTCCGCTACTTCAGTGGCGGCCGAGAACTCAGTGACGCAGAGCTTCCTCTGCAGCGGTCCGTGATCGAACAGACCCCGATACCGGCACAGGAGCTTGCGGTCTTGCTACCCGACGGGCGGCGCTGGCTCGCGGAGGTATCCGGCGCGCCGATCCGCGATCAGCAGGATCGGGTTATCGGCGGACTTGCCGTGGTAACGGACATCACGGAGCGCAAACAGGCAGAGCAGGCACTCATCGACGCGGACCGGCGGAAGAATGAGTTTCTCGCCATACTGGCGCACGAACTGCGCAACCCTTTGACGCCCATCCGAAACGCCGTCGAGGTGCTCGCCGGGGAGAACGCTTTACCGGAACAAGCCCTATCGGCCGCGCAACTGATTGACCGACAGTCCCGATCACTGGAGCGGTTGGTGAATGATCTGCTGGACGTCGCACGCATCACGCACGGCCGCATCCAATTCCGCGAGCGGCCGCTACCCCTACAGCAGGTGATCGAGGATTCTTTGCAGGGCATTGCCCCCGTGCTGAAGAAACACCGACACAGGCTGGAGCTCCGGCTCGCCGAAGCCCCGGTTGTTGTCCTGGCTGATCCCGTGCGTCTCGCACAGGTCTTTACCAACCTGTTGAGCAATGCGATCAAGTTCACCCCCGACGGTGGCTGCATAAGCGTCAGCCTGACGCAGGTTGGGCGAGAGGCGGAGGTTCGTGTGCGGGACGATGGCGTGGGTATCCGACCCGAGGACCTGCCGGGACTGTTCGACATCTTCTCCAGAGGGGGAGCCAAATACCCCAGCAGTCACGACCCCGACGGACTGGGCGTCGGCCTGGCAATCGCTCGAAAACTAGTGGAGCAACACGGAGGCGTGCTCCACGGCCACAGCGATGGGCCCGGACGAGGCAGCGAGTTTATAGTGACCCTACCCATCCAAGCGGAAGCTCCGGTGCCCACACCGCGGGCGGAGCACAAAGCGAACGCCGTAACCCGGCATCAGCCGCGCCGCATCCTTGTGGTGGACGATAACCCGGACGTCGCGGATTCGTTCAAGATCCTACTCGAAACCAAGGGACATCAGGTTTGCGCGCTGAATTCGGGAAACGAGGCCCTCCAAGCGTTACAAGAGTTCCGCCCCGAGGTCGTGTTTCTGGATATCGCCATGCCGGGTATGGATGGCCATCAGGTCGCCGCCGCAATCCGGGCCGCGGGAAAGGACCCGCAACCGCTCTTGGTGGCACTGACGGGGTACGGCCAGGACGACGATCGAGCGGCAACCATGGAAGCGGGCTTTGACCGGCACCTGCTGAAGCCGCCGGACCTGCAACAGATCGAGGCCCTGCTGGCGGATCTCGCCTAGCGGTGCTCAAGCTTCACCCGATCACCACACCCAGCGCGCAAATCGATAGGGACTAGAGGGAGGATCGATGGAGTTGGTACGTCCCTGTACCTGCAACGGGCATCCCCGCCCGGTATTTCCGCATCCCTGCGGCGCTTGCATCTCTTCCCAGAAACGGTGCCGCCTTAGGTCCGAAATCGCCTCCAAGGGTACGGGCGGGCCCAGCTACCGACAATCCGGTATTTCCGAGCCTGCTATCGGTAGTACTACGCAGAACGATCGCGTGGGGAGGTGACGCTCTTACTCATGCACAATCGGGCACAAACCATGCGGCGTGCTCGCCCACATTTCCGTAGCGGTGGTAATCACGGCTGATGCTCTGCTCGCGCAGGTACCAGAGCAGCTCTACACGTCCCTCCGCAAGTACGGGCGTCCGGGCGACGAATACCCCGCTTTCGTTGGCGGACGATAGGATCTCTGTTGGCACCCGCTCCGGGGCTGCGTAGCGCACGCGCCCTACCGCACCGCGGCGGATGACCTCACACAAGGCGGCATCGTCCTCGGTGACCAGCTTAATGGCGGGGCCCCAGGCCTCGACCACCTGTACGAGCCAGTCGAGCCCGGGCAGCGAGATGCCCGGGGGGACGCTGAGGGTGGTTGGACAGCCCAGGCTGCGAGCCGCGGCAATGCGCGCCGTCAGGTCGAAAAATCGGTCGCCGGGATGCACGCGGATGCGCAGATCCCCGACCGGCAGGTAACGCCGAATATTGTCCTGTCCGAGGAGACCGAAGTGGTCGTGCTCTCGCCTGAACTCTTTCCGCGCTGCGCAGACGTAGCTCGCGATCGCACCCAACACCCGGTCGATCTGCCTGGCCGATACGCCTTCGACGGCGCAACGCTCGGCACGCAAACGCCCGCGCAGGCCGGCGAGCAACGGATCCTCGATCTCCTCGTCGAGATCAACCGCCGCTTGGTCTTCGAAGTCCATGAATTGGGCGACGTAGTTGGGCCCCCCGGCCTTGATCCCCGAGCCTACGGCCGACTTTCCCATGCCGCCGAAGGGCTGGCGTAGCACCACCGCACCCGTGGTCGGCCGGTTCAAGTACAGGTTGCCGGCGCGGATGGTCTCGGCCCAGGTACGCTGCTCCCGATCGTCGAGGCTCTCGATCCCAGAGGTCAAGCCGTAGCCGGTCTGGTTCACTCGCTCGATCGCCTCTTCCAGACCCTGCGCCTTCATGACCGCCAGAACCGGGCCGAACAGTTCAGTCATGTGGGTAAAGCTGCCGGGGCTCACGTCCCACTTCACCCCGGGCGACCAGAGCTGCGGGTTGTGCTGGACCCTCTTGGGTAGCAGCGCCCAGTGCTCTCCCGGTTCCAACTCCTTGAGCCCGCGCTCCAGGTCCGCGGTCGGCGTCCGGATCAGGGGGCCGATTCTTGTCTTGCGCTCCCAGGCGGAGCCCACCGGCAGACTCCTCGCAGCATCGCACAACGCCGCCTTGAACCCGGGGTCGTCGTAGACCTCCTGTTCCAGGATCAACAGCGAGGTGGCCGAGCATTTCTGACCACTGTGGCTGAAGGCCGAATGCAGCACATGCTTGATGGCCTGCTCCCGATCGGCCACGGCGGTGACGATCGTGGCGTCCTTTCCACCGGTCTCGGCCACCAGGCTCATGTCCGGGCGCGCGGAGAGCATTCTGAACGCCGTCTCGGTGCCACCCGTTAGGATGACTGCATCGACCCTTGGATCGGCCGCAAGCTCCGCGCCCACACCGCTGCCCGCGCAGGGCATGAATTGCAGGGCCTCCCTCGGTATTCCGCCGTCCCAGAAACACTTGACAAGTTCCCAGGCCACCAGCACCGTATCCGAAGCCGGTTTGAGGATCACGCAGTTTCCCGCCGCCAGGGCGGCGGCAACCCCACCGGAGGGGATGGCGATTGGGAAGTTCCAGGGCGTGATCACCGCCACGACACCCTTGGGCCGCGCGTGCAACGTATCCATGTTCTGCAACCCGAGCGCAACGCGGCGGTAGAGCTCCAGGAAGTCGATGGCCTCGGACACCTCCGGATCCGATTCGGGGAGGATCTTGCCCCCGTCGGCCATTGCCGCACCCATAAGCTCTGCACGCCGCTCGCGAAAGACCTGTGCAACATCGCCCAGGATCTCGGCCCGGCGCTCCGGCGCCAGTCGGCGCCAGCCGGCTGGATCAGTTTGGGCGCAATTCAGCGCCGCTGCGAGGTCCTGCTCGCGCGCCTCCCGGTAGCGTCCGACGAGCGTACCCGGCCGCGAAGGATC
>JAHEIA010000359.1 GCA_024639625.1 Chromatiales bacterium | reverse complement strand
TCAGGCCCGGCAGGCACAGGTGATCTACGACGCGGGGAAGGATCTGCGCTCCCTGATCGACAATATCCTGGATATCTCCCGTATTGAGGCGGGGCAGGCCGTGCTGCACCCGGAGACAATCGAGTTGCCGCCCTTAATCGACGAGTTGATGGATCTGGTGAGTCCGCAATTCGAGGATAAAGGGCTGAGTCTGCGCCTGGTCGTTGCCGACAATGCCCCGCGGTTCATCGTTACCGACAGCGAGAAGTTGCGTCAGATTCTAAAGAACTTTCTTTCCAACGCGGTGAAGTTCACGCAGCATGGCGGGGCGGTAATCGATGTCTTGCGTAACACCGGGGCCGACGCCGATGCGCTTCCGGTGCGGATCAGCGTGACGGATAGCGGGATCGGTATTGCCGGGTCGAAACAGGATGTGATCTTCGAGGCGTTCAAACAGGCGGATGGATCGACCAGTCGTCGCTTCGGTGGCACGGGTTTGGGGCTCACCATCAGTCGTGAGCTGGCGGGTTTGATGGGCGGGCGCATCGAACTGCAGAGCGACGAGGGGGCCGGCGCAACCTTCTCCCTCGTGTTGCCCCTCGAGTGCGAGGAATGCGAATCGATTGTACCTCGGACTGCGGCAGGGCAAACCGCATCGGAAGACGTGGAGTCAGTGCAGGCGCCGGTTCCGGAGGCTAGCTTTGAGGGACGCCACGTATTGATCGTCGCCAGCGACGTGCGTGAGCTTCTGGTCCTGACCCCGTTGCTCGAGGGCTGGGGCCTGCAGGTAACCGCTGCCGGGGATGGGTTGGAAGCCGCAGACAGCCTGCATGACGAAGGAGAGTGCTCGCTCGTCTTGTTGGACATGATGATGCCGGAGCGAGATGGGTATAATACCCTTAAGCGGATGCGTGAGCAGGAGCGATCGCGGCAGCTCCCAGTGATTGCACTGGTGGATTCCGCTGATCAGGGCATGGCCGGCGAAAGCTTGGAGGCAGGCGCCAGTGGGGTGCTGGCGAAACCGGTGGAGCCCACGGCGCTGAAGCAGGCGTTGGAACAATGGTTTTCGTAAGGCGGGTAGATGCAGCGTTATTCTGATTTTAAGCTGTTGATTGTCGACGATAATCCGAACAACCTGTTCGCCTTGAAGACGCTTGTGCGTCAGCACATGGACGTCGATATCTGGGAGGCGCGTTCCGGACAGGAGGCCCTGGATTTAGCGCTTAAGCATCCGGATATTGACCTCATTATCCTCGATGTCCAGATGCCGGAGATGGACGGCTTTCAAACTGCGTCGATGTTGAAGATACGCAAGCGGACGCGGGGTATCCCGATCATTTTTCTCACTGCGGCATTCAAGACCGAGGAATTCCAGAAAAAGGGCTATGAGGTCGGTGCCGCCGATTACTTGTTGAAACCGATCGACGATAATCAGCTGATCAACAAGATTAGTACCTATTTTCGCCTGATTGCTAAGGAGCGTGAACTCAATCGGTTGCTCGAGGAGAAGGTTGCGGAGCGCACCCTGGAATTGGCGCAAGCGAAACAGCACCTGGAGAATATCCTCAACCATATGGGTGAAGCGCTACTGGTGCTGAACCCGGACGGTCTGATCACCGGGGTCAATCCGGCGGCATGTCGCATGCTGGACTATCGCGAACAGGCGCTAATCGGGATGTCCATTGGCGACGTCTTCGAGGAAGAGGGGGACGAGGAGGCGGGCGCCTTCATGGGGACCTGGCTGGAGGCCCTGATTCGTGTCGGCGCCCTGAGCAAGATCGATGCCCGCTTGATCGCCAAGGATGGAAGGAAGATACCGATCCTGTTCTCGCGCACGGCAATCAAGGACAATACAGGCGCCATCAGCGATATTATCTGTATTGCCAAGGATATGACGGGATACCAGCGGGTAGAGTCCTCCTCTTCCGAGGACAGCGCGACCAACTTGGTGGCCTCGTGATCCGCGCAACAAGTAAGGGAGCGTTTAACAGCTGTACCCAAGGAGTTTCCGCATGACCGAACCAGACAAACCGGAAGTACCCGACGAGGACACAACCCTCACGGCCAATGCCCTGAAAGCCATGGCGCACCCTTTGCGCTGGAAGATCCTGTGCTCCCTGGGAGAGCAGGAGCTTTCCGTCGGCGAGATCGTGGAAAGGACCGGGACCTCGCAGAGCAATATCTCTCAGCATCTGGAACAGCTGCGGAACAAGAACATCGTCGTCAGTCGCAAGGAGGCGAACCGCATCTACTACCGGATCCGCAATGTTCAGCTGCTGCAACTCATCGGCACGATGCGCACGGTGCTCTGCCCAGCGAATCTGGACGATCGCTACCCGCCTGTCTGAAACAAGAGGGATTCCATGGAGACCTGGGAACAGCTACTGCTCGGTGCGCTGGGGGTGCTGCTGATCTTCTGGTTCCGGCCCGGGATCAAGGCCGCGCTGGAACAAAGCCGTCAGGCGGAAAAGGATTGGGCGGGCGTCCTGCTGCCGATCGGACTGGTGGTGCTATTCGTGATTGTGCTGATCCTGCTCGCGCGCTCAGCATGACCGACAAATCGCGTTGGGCGGACCTGGAGTCCCGGCTCGCCTTCCAGGAAGATCACATCCACCAGCTGACCCTCACCGTCAACCGCCAACAGAGAGTGCTCGATGCCTTGCTGCGCGAGATGCAGGGACTACGGCGCCAACTGCTGGCGGTCGCGCCGCAGCCCGCAAATCCCCCGGATGATGAAGGGCCGCCGCCGCATTATTGATCAGCCACCTGCAGGCTCAGGAGACTTCCCGATCGCGCACGCCGAGCAGGTAGAGAATGCCGTCGAGCCCCAATGTCGAGATGGCGTGGCGCGCATTTTCCCGCACCACGGGTTTGGCGTGGAAAGCGACGCCCAACCCCGCGATGCTGAGCATTGGTAGGTCGTTGGCACCGTCGCCCACGGCGATCACCTGTTCCAGCCCGATTCCCAGTTGTTCGGCCATCTGGCGGAGGAGTTCTGCCTTCTTCGCTCCGTCGACGATATCTCCGATCACTTCTCCGGTGAGTTTGCCTTCGCGAATATCCAGTTCGTTCGCTGAGACGCAATCAAGGCCGAAGCGTTGCTGCAAACGTTGCGCGAAATAGGAAAAACCACCGGAGAGAATCCCCACGCGGTACCCTAGGCGCTTGAGCGTGGAGATCAGGCGTTCAGCGCCTTCCGTGATCGGCAGCCGTTCGGCGATTCCGTCGAGCACCGCGGCGTCGAGGCCCTTGAGCAGGGCGAGGCGGCGGCGGAAACTCTGCTGGAAATCGATCTCACCGCGCATTGCAGCCTCGGTAATGCGGGCGACCTGCGCGCCTACCCCCGCCTCGAATGCTAGTTCGTCGATGACCTCCGTCTGGACTAGGGTAGAGTCCATGTCGAACACGATGAGCCGCCGGTTGCGGCGGAACAGGTTATCTTCCTGGAAGGCGACGTCCACCTCTTCTTCACGGGTGATCTCCAACAAGTCCCGGCGCAGCGCCGTGGGGTCCTCGGCAGCACCCCGAATGAAGAATTCCACGCAGGCGCGGCGATGCGGTTCTTCGCGGCGCAGTGAGAAGCGTCCCGACAGACGAGTGATGCTATCGATATTGAGTCCGTGTGCGGAGACCACTGCGGCTACCCGCGACAGATTGTGCGCGGTGAGCATGCGGCCGAGTAAGCTGATGATATAGCGCGGCTTGCCTTGGGCCGCGACCCAACGTTCATATTCCTCATCCGCAACTGGGTTGAAAGCGACCGCCAATCCTAGTTGATGGGTCTGGAAGAGCAGTTCTTTGAGAACGCTGCCCGCCCCGGCCTCCGACGGCACCTGCAACAACATGCCCAGCGCCAAGTGGTCGTGAATCACCGCTTGTCCGATATCGAGGATTTTGACCCCGTAACGCGACAAGGTTTCCGTGAGGGCGGCCGTGAGACCCGGATGGTCCTCTCCGGTAACGTTCAGCAAGACGATTTCGTGCACCGCTGTGGTCGCCGTGGAAGCGCCGCGATCTTGGGCTTCGCTTCGACTAGGCTATTCCACTGGCCAAGCGGG
>JAHEIA010000358.1 GCA_024639625.1 Chromatiales bacterium | reverse complement strand
CGATCTCTTGAGGGAGAAGCGTTCGCGGGCATGCCGGGCGGAATTGACCCCGCCGGTCTCGTTGGCGCTCAGTCCGGTGTCCGGGTTCCGGTCAATCGCTTGCGCTCTTCCCGGTACTCCTGGTAGGACATCGAAGGCTCGCGCGACGCCGACTCTGCGGGAGCGTTGCGAATCTCCTCGTGGGTTTGCATGCCCGCGTAAATGTTGCCGTAGTATCTTTCGCTATCGGCGCAAGCCCCAAGCATCGAGACCGTCGCTAGCAGGAGCACTAGGCTATTTAGTTGCATGGGTTATTACCGGCGAAACAAGATTCTCGTAAGGATAGCCATTTTCGTCACCTCTGCCCATCCAGAGTCCATCGGTAAACGGCCGCTTTCGGTTCTTCTTCTATACTCCTTTCAGGTCCCGCCGTGGTGGTTTGCAGAAAGGTGTTGCGCTATGCGTCCCTCTATTGAATGGCGTTTGATTTTCCTACTGCTTGCGTTGGCCTTGCCGGGGGCAACGCAGCCCTGCAGGGCTGCGGACTTGGTCGCGGAAGCGATTGCAAAGATCGATCCGACGCCCGACCTGCGGCCAGCCCAGGGACTATTTCTAGTTGCGCGGCGCGGGCTCCCGGATCCCAATTTTCGCCGCGCTGTGGTGTTTCTGCTGCGCCACGGAGATGCGGGGACGCTTGGCCTGATCGTCAATCGTCAGAGTCATGTTTCGCTGGCCGAGGCGATTCCGCAGGTGGCGGGTGTAGGCGGAGCGGCGCAGAGGCTTGCGCTGGGAGGCCCAGTAGGGGGCGACCGGGTGCTTTTCGTTCTGCGCAGCCGTGAGAGCGTCGAGCGTGGCGTGCACGTGATCGATGATGTCTATTTCAGCCCCGACCAGGATCTGCTGGAAGAACTGCTGCAGGCGGGGAAGGGCGAGGCCGAGCTCAAGGTTTTCGCAGGGCACTCGGGTTGGGCGGCAAGCCAGCTCGCTGCGGAGATCGCGCGGGGAGATTGGCACTTGGCGCGGATCGATACCCAGAACGTCTTTGCCATTGACGGCGCGCAGTTGTGGCAGAGACTGATCGAGCGTTTCGAGCCCAAAGGAACCCTCGTCTTCTCGTCTGTCGAGCCGATCCCACTGCTTTGACGCGACCCTGTGGCGCGGATGCCCCAAATTCCTCTTCGAGTCGATCTTTCGGATCCTGAGGCCCCCCGTCCAAGGCGACCATTTCTGGCACTTTCTGCCGTGATGCGTCGGGCGACGCATCTATTGCCCGACCTGCCTGTCGTGCGGTCTTCCCCGGCTCCAGGCCCGCGCGGCAGGTTTGCGCTCGGTCGCACAGACGGAACCTGCCGCGATAACAGAGTCCAGCATCTCCGCTGCTCTGTGGCACGACGCATGCAGCATTGATTGCAGAATTCCGTGTCGAGGAGTACCACCATGCGAGGTCATTACAGAGTTTACCTGCCAGCCGCAGCCTGGGTGGTGATTCTGCTGTGGGGTTCGGTTGCCGCCCAGGCTGCAACCAGAGAGGGCATAGAAGCCTATCAGCAGGGGCGTTTCGAGCGCTCCTACCAAGCCCTTGCAGAGGCTTCAAATCAGGGAGACGCCGCCGCCCAATATTACTTGGCTAGGCTGTACAGTCGCGGGGCCGCGGTGGAGAAGGACCCGGAAACCGCAAGCGCCTGGTTCCGCAAGGCCGCTGTCCAAGGGCACGCGCCTGCGCAATACAGCCTCGGCCTGCGCTATGCGAAAGGCTACGGCGTGACGCGCAGCCACATTCGGGCATACGCCTGGCTCGATCTGGCCGCGGAGAAGGGCGTCGCGCCGGCGGCTCGGGTGCGCGACCGCTTGGCAACCCACATGACGGGAGAGCAACTCGATGCCGCGCGCTTGCGCAAGGTTGGGCTCGAGGGAGAGCTCGGGTCAGCCTACCTGAGCGCCAATTAGCCGCAACAGCGAGGTCTTCGGGCGCCTGGAAACAGGCCCCGGCATGTTGATTCGCCGTCGGGACGCGCTCCTACGCGCCCCGACGGCGGTGCCGTGCGTCATCGATAACCACTCCATCGGCGGAGCGGGGCCGTAGCCCTGACCCCGGCGGGATCCAGCGGATCCGAAGCCGTCAAACCGTTTTCTTCCATCGCTCGCTGCAGTTAGACATGGACCACCGAAATGGATCGGTGGGCCCATTTCCACGACCAGGTCTGGTTGGTCAGCCAGTTGTTGCTTGGGCCGTGGTCGAATCCGCTCGGATTGAACGCGCGACCGACCGCGTAAAGGTGCAAGGTATAACACCCGGGCGCATAACGGTCGTGCACTGGGTCGTAGGGCGGGATCTCGAACTCGTTGCTTTGCAACACTGTGCCGAAGGGTACGGCACTATACCACTGCCGATATTCTTCGATATCGGGCGCGACCGGAGTGGGTTGCACCCTATGCGGTTGCCCGAGTCCGCACCCACTGAACGAGATCTCGGCGTTGCGCAGATGGTCTGCGGTCGCGCTCCAGCGTACACGTACCCGAATCGGCCGGGTCGGGTCCCGATGGATGGCGGGGCACGCGTCGGCAAGCCGCATCCAAAGTCCGCCAACGTCCGCATAGCGCCACCAGACGTCGAGGAAACTCGGCAGCGGCCGGGAGTTGTCGACCGTGAATGTGGCTGGATCGCTGGAGGATATTACGCCCACCGTGCCCCCTGACAATAGTCCGGTTTCCAGGACAAGCTCGTACTTCCCATTAGCGAAAGCACGCGTATTCCAGTGCAAGAGCCAACTGGGGTGCTCAACATCCCCCGCGTTGAGGATAGGGTACCAGCCTTCGGCGTCCGGGAGCACGTGCACCGGCGCACCCGGCGAGCTGGCAGAACGAGGCGCCCACCAAGACATTCCCTTCAATGGGACAGGGCTTCCGACACCGTTGAGAACGTAGGTGAACCGGTAATGTGTGGCGGCGTCGATTCGATGACAGCCATGCAGGTTCAGGCTTCCCGCGTAAGGTGATACGGCGGACTCGGGGCCGGCGCCGGTCGCCGGGGGCGGCGGGTAGTCGCCCGTTGTCGTCGGGCGGTTGACCCTGCGACCGTACCCCGAGGTATTGTCGTGATGGGTGGCCTCCAATGGCATGTACCCCGCCGTGTTGATTACCGGTTTGTCCTCGCAGGGAATCGGATCGACCGGTTCGCAGATAGGCACGCAGAGCGCGTTCGCGTCGGCAATCAGATTGACATAGAGCGGCCCGCTGAGATTCCAACGCACATCGAAGACGCCTTCGCCGTAGATCTGTTCCTCGGTTCCGTCGCCATCGACGTCCTGCGTGACGCGGAAGGACGTCGCCATCGACGTCCTGCGTGACGCGGAAGGTAATGTCGGGCACGTCCAGGAAGGGCACCCACTCGGCGACCCATACATCCCGGCAACGAATAAAGGGCCCGAGAAATCGCGCGTGGTCGATGCGGAAGGCTGCCCCGGTTTCCAACTGAGTGCTGGCAAACATTTCTCCGAGCACTTCGTCTCTTGCTTCGAGCACCTGCTTGGGCAGGGGCGGCGGCGAAGCCGGCAGCGGCAGATCGAGCAACTCTGCCGTTTCCGCCGCTGTTGCGCCGAACTCCTGGAATTGGGTGGCGGCCGCAATGCGGTCGGCGACCTGCTCGCCGAAGTGGCCCGCCACCAATTCGGGTATGCGCGGGTCGGTCAGGTCGGCTACTTCGATCGGCAGCGGGTCCGGCTGCGGACGAGGGGGGCGGATAATCGGTGGGTCCGGCAGCAGCTCTATGATATCGCGCAGCCGGGGCCGGTACAGGTCACGAAAGCAGATCCTGGTGCGTCGAAAGCGCAAAAGGCGGTCGATGTCCCAGCGCGGCACATCCACGCAGAAGTGGCCGCACGGATCGGTGACGGCGGTTGCGATTTCCTCACGCCGGCATCGATAAGGCAGCAGCCAGAAGAAGGGGGGCTCTTTGGGAAAGAATCCGAGAAACGAACAATCGGTATCCTCGATGTGCACAGTGGCCCCGGGCACCGGGCAGTAATCGCCGGTTACGGGGTCTTGCTTGAGAACGCGTCCGCAGACGCGGCGGAAG
>JAHEIA010000357.1 GCA_024639625.1 Chromatiales bacterium | reverse complement strand
TCCACGCATGTCGACGCAACATGGACCTCACCTATATCGTCATGGACAACGAGGTGTATGGGATGACCAAAGGCCAGGCGTCCCCCACTACGGCTCCGGATTGGAGCCGCAGCAAGATGACACCGCACGGACCGGGCGTGCGTCGCTTTCAACCGGCGGCCATCGCCTTGTCTTCCGGCGCGAGTTTCATCGCGCGGGGTTTTTCCGGCGATCCCGCTGGTTTGACGCGCTTGCTGGTAGAAGCGATCAGCTACCCCGGGTTCGCTTTTTTGCAAGTACTCAGCCCCTGCCAGACCTATCGACCGGAGCAAAAAGATTGGAAGGCGTTGGTGCATCCGTTCGCCGGGGGGCCGACGAGCGATGCGGTGGAGGCGGCCAGCCTGATTCACGCAGATGACGGCATGGGAGTGGGATTGCTCTATGCGGAGAGGCTGCCGGTGTGGCAGCCGATGCCGGAAGCGACGGCCTCCCTCTCTGAAATCGAACAGGAATTCCGGATATGAGCGAGCACGACAGTCAATTGATCCTATCGGTAGGCGAGTTTCTGGCGCACGCGCTGGAACTCGAAGTCGAGTCGCGTGAGCGCTACCGTATGCTGGCGGATTGCATGGAGGTGCACCACAATCCAGAGGTTGCGGAGCTGTTCGGGCAGATGGCCCGTTATAGTGACATGCACGCGCGGGAGGTCGAACTGCGCGCGCAGGACACCGAGATTCCCGCGATCGAGCCTTGGGGGTTCAAGTGGAACTGCCCGGAGAGCCCGGAAGCGCCGTGCATGGATGATGCGAATTACCTCATGAACAAGCGTCAGGCGTTGGAACTTGCGCTGCACAACGAGACGCGAGGGCGGGATTTCTACGGGCAAGTAGCGGTCACCTCCCCCGATTCCGCGGTGAGACGGATTGCGCAGGAGATGGCGGAGGAAGAAGATGAACACGTGGTGCTTCTGCGCCAGTGGATCGCCCGCGAGGCCGGCACTGGCGGGGCCCCTCAAGAGGACCTGGACCCACCGAATATTCCGGAATGAGCCGTTTCGGCTTGCGCCCTGGGCGACCAGCTATAATCTGTAGCGGTGCGCGGCGATCCACCGAAGCGGGCTTATCGGCCCATGCAGTCCCCATCGCCCCAGAAACAGGCGACGCTTCGCGTCCAATACGGAGCGGCGCTCGCATCGCCGCCGCAGCCGAGGCTGCGGCGGCACTGCAATAGTGCGTTCGATCAGGCCGACAGCTTGAAGTGCTGCTGGAGGATATCCCGTTCTGCGTTGATATCGATATCGAAGAAGCGATTCAGCACCCGGAGCGCGTCCTCCAGGGTATCGCACCCCCAATCGTCGACGATCAGATCGTGGTTCCAGTCTTCGACGTGGTAACCGCCATTGAGCCCGCGCTTGGCGATCCCATCGTTAAAACGCAACCGGTAACCAGAGCCGGTTTCCGGATCCCACTTATAGCTGATAGCGTTGTTTTCTTGCCTCATCATCGTCTTGAATCCTGTTTTAGTAACCTTCCTCCAGAAGCCCCATGCGGCACGAGGAGACAGTTCGGGCCGACACAGAGCATAGTATAGGGTATTTCCTGATAAAAAAAAGAGTCAATGTGTCTTTTTATGCCACTCTTCGCGGAATAAGAGCCCATTCGTTACAAAAAATTGCAGATAAGCTCCGCCCCGGAGCGACGGATCGGACAGCGGAGGTGGGTTTCCAGCATCATCTTCGGGTTCGATCTTCCAGAAAAAAGTCCTTTGATTGAATGCGTAACACATAGTATTTCAGTATTTCATGAAGAGCTAAAAACGTCGGCGGCTAGCCCTTCGATGTGAACGCCTACGACGGTCTGCAGGTGTGGCAAAATCCACAGAATTGTGTCGTCTTCGCAACAGACTCATAAACGGCGAGCCTATTCACAAAGGGTCGCCGGCTCCCTAGTCCGAGTCGTCTTCCCAGCGGCAATGACAGAGGGGTGCTTCCTGCCGCCCCCCGTTCCTCCGGTCGTGCTCCCCGGGCCGGGGGTCCGCTCCTAGGTTGCACTCGGTTCGACTGCTATGGACAACACGAGGAGGTTCTGGGTTCCTGCTTGTCCGGTGACGGGTCTTCTTCTCTGAGCTCCACGAAAAGCTGTTGCGCTTGTCACAGAGGAAGTACCGAGGCGCCGTACGTTTGCGGATGCAAGCCGGATTCGGCCAGGCTTACAGCCCGCACGGCACCTAATCCGTGCCTACCGGTTCGGCTGCGCATCGCAATGATCAGCAGGATCGACAAGGTGTCGGCAGGTGCCCGCGCAACCATCGAGCGGCCTGCCCCGAGGGTGGGATCGACTAGTGACTGGAAGAGTGTGGCCCGGGAAAACGCCCTGTTGGGTCGGGCGGCTTCCGCCGTTCCGCGCAGCAGGGAACGCAAATCCGCGGCGAAGTTGCATACGACGAACCCCAAAGTCGTATCATGTCTGCCGGACAGGGCTTCTTCATAGAGAGGTACTTCGCGCATGGCTTGGCTCTACTTGCTCATTGCGGGCATCTTCGAATGGGGTTGGCCGGTCGGGCTCAAGCTTGGATGGACCGGTCAGGGTGCCCACTACGGCTGGGTGGCCTTCGCGCTCGTGTCGATGGTGGCGAGCGGGACTTTGCTCCTGATGGCGCAGCGGGTTATCCCCATGGGTACGGCCTATGCGGTTTGGACCGGGATCGGGGCCGTTGGGACCTTCGTTTTGGGGATATTGTTGTTCGGTGAAGCGGCGACTATCGCCCGTTTCTTCTTCGTCGGTCTTATCGTCGTAGGTATTTTGGGGCTACAGCTTTCTTCCGGCCATTGAGCGAGAGCTTGGCCGGCACGAAAGGCAGGCCCGGCCACGTTGCGCGCACCGACGCGTGGCGTTTGGAAGCATTGTTTCTCAGCCCCGTTGCGCTATGACCTTCTGGTAAAGTCCGCCGAAGTAGGTGCGTTTGCTCCAGGAAAAATCGCCCGCGTTCTCCGCATAGCTCGAGATCTCGTGCTTCCACAGGCTTTGCGCATAAGGTTCCAGGCTGCCGAAGACCGCCCGCATGACCCCTTTCAGCGGATGCAGGCGATGCGGGCGATGGTAATCTACGAAGACCGCCTTTCCGCCCTGCGAAAGGGCCCCGAGAAGGTTGTTCACGATCCTGTGCTTGTAGTCTTCCGGTACTTCATGGAGCAGGAAGAAACAGCACACCGTGTCGTAATCGTAGTCTCCCCAGGTTGCTGCGTTCGCTAGATGTACCTGGGCCTGCGGGAAATCCTTGAGCTTTCGTTGGCAATGCTCGACCTGGATGGGGGCTACGTCGATGATATCTAGGCATCCCTCGCTGCCTACGGCGGAGGCGAGTTGGCGCGAGAAGCTGCCGTACACACAGGCGGGTTGCAGAACCCGTTCACCCGGGCGCAGCTCGTCGGTTGTGGCACGGATCAGGCGCCCCGCGTTACCCCACAAGATGCTGGAAACCACTAGCGAGCGGTCGAGCAGCAGGCGGCCCAGCTTGCTCAAATAGGCCCAGTGATAGGTTTCTTCGAGGTAGTCCGGTATACCGGATGTAGCCACTCGGTCTGCCGACATCTCTGAGCGCGCGAAAACAGGAGGAGCCCCCGCACCCCCTCGTGAGGAATGATCCATGAACGACTGCCCTTCTTCTGGGAATTGCTGCCCGTTGTTGTGAACGCAAATTATATACACAATAAGCGCATTGCCGGGACAAATCGCTGACAAATATCATGGCCACCCGGCTGGCAGGGTTGGCGCCTCGATACTTCCCGCAAGAGTCCGTCGAGGGTGGCTCGCCGGTCTTTCGACCCTGGGGGTTAGGTCGTTCTCGCCGGTTGCCTGCAACTTTGCTCGGGTTCTCGACAACTGGATCGGACGTTGGGATGGATGGTTCGTAAAGCGTGGGTCTGTGTCTTCTTGTTCCTGGTAGCCGCACAATTGGCGCCGGTGTTTGCCGCGTCCGCTGCAGATGCCCGGGAGCAACGGCCGTTGGTCTTCGGCGTGTACGCCTATATTCGCTCGACTGAACTGGTCAAGAAGATCGCGCCGTTTCAGCGATATCT
>JAHEIA010000356.1 GCA_024639625.1 Chromatiales bacterium | reverse complement strand
CCCTTTGAACCAGGGTCTCGTGCGGGGGTCGTAGTCCAGCTCCTCCGAACGCGCAGCCCCAGCCTGTCCCGGCGTGGACCATTCGCGGAATTCCGCGCGTTGTCCCGGCCCGGCCTGAATACTCCTGGAAACCCAGACGTCCCCTTGGCGCAACAGAAACAGCTCCCGTCCGGTGGTGTCCGCAAGCATGAGTCCGGAGATCTTGGGCATTTGCTCCAGGATGGGAATGAAACGGGCATTGACGGAGCGGATATCTGCGCCATCGAGTTGGCCGGATAGGCCCCACTCCCGGGCGAATAGCAGCACTCGAGTCACCGGCGCGAAAGAATCCGCGAACTCTCGGCTCGCTTGCGACATGGTTTGTTGAATGTAAGTCCACGCCAGGTCTTTCCTTGCCTGAGCGGCCACCAACGCGGCGATCGTGAGCAGCGCGCCGGAGGACAGAACGATCAGCAGCACCAAGTCCCTCAGCAGCCGGTGACGGAGGTTGCTGCCGCCCAGGCGACGAGATTGGCTCGAAGGTGGGTTCGCCATCCTCGGGTGCGCGCTCGCGGAACGGGTATCCATGGGTACGATTTTAAACCGGCGAGGTGGAGACAGGATAGGAGAGCCTTGGCACCCGACCCGCCCTCCGTTGACTGCGAAGGTAGCACGAGCCTGTGACGTCCGTCCCTAGTTGCGGTGATCCGTGTTGACGGCTTGGGTGCCTGGAAGTACCCTGTTCGATGAAGAATAATAACTAAATATTGCAGCAGAATCTCTGCACAAGCGCGAAAGGAGCCGGTGGCGCCGATGTCAGAAACCTTTACTCTTAGCCAATTGCTCGATGTGTTGCAGGATCTTATTCAGAAGCAGCAGAGCGGGTCCCTGTTCATTACTTCAGAAGACGGCCACTTCGGCACGCTTGGTCTCGATGCGGGGGAGATCGTCTCTGTCATGTATGCGCCGAAGCGAGGCGTGGCGGCCCTACCCCTGATCGCGGGACTCCAGCGCGGTTCGTATCGATTTGATCCTGCCGCGGTGGCCGGAAGGCCGCAAGAGCTTCCGACGACGCAGCAGATCCTCGAAATGCTGCGCAGTGGGTCTCCTGCCGGGGTTGTGACCGGCGCAGTCGCCGCGCCCACGCGCGGCATATCGGAGACGGAAAAGAACTTCGCCTGCAACAGACTAAAAGAATTGCTGGCGCAGCATCTGGGCCCAATCGCGGATATCGTAATGGACGATGCGCTGGAAGACGCGGGGGATATCTGTGCGAACCCGGCGCAGATGCCGGCGCTGGTGGACAAACTGGCCGCGGAGATCGATAGCGAGAGCGAAGCCGCGGAATTTCGCGCCGCAGCGGAGAAGACGATCGCGAAGCTCGTTTTCCGCTGAAAGCAACGCCGTACTGCGCAATAGAAAAGGCGCGCGCCCCAGAGGGCGCGCGCCTTTTTTGCTGCCGCCGAGCGGCTGCTAGGCTTTCTTGCGCATGTGCTTCATGGCCGCGACCAGGCTGCGGCGCATCAGTTCGAAGGAATGGGCCAACTCGCCGATCTCGTCGTTTCTCGTTACCGAAGAAATCGTGCGATTGATATCGCCCTTGCTCACCGACTGGGCTACCTCGGTGATCTCATCGATGGGCCGGATGATCAGCCGCTTCACGATCGAATTAAGAAGCATGAACAACAAGGCGAAGAGCAGGGTGATGATGCCGATCACGTACAGGCTGCGTTGGACGGTCAGGCTCTGCACGTCGTCAACTGGGACACCGACTAGGCTTACACCGACGATGTCGCCCATGGTATAGCCGTAGCCGCGCCCGGTGCCGTAGCTGTCGGTAACGTCGTCGGGTGCCTTGGCTGGGTCGCCGTGGCATTTCAGGCAGCCTTTCTTGTTGCTGATCTTCGGCGCCGCGCTCACCAGATACCGCCTGCCGTCGATGTTGCCCTCGGTGCTGATCGCCTGTGTGGTACGGCTGGCGCGGAATTGCTTCAGCAGGTCCTTCTCCAGGTCCTTCGCCTCATTGTCCGGATTCAGCGGATTGTCTGAGGCGTTGCGAATCAGGTAATCCGGCTGATATGACTTCAGATGGCCGGCGATGCGCGCGGTAGCCACGATGCCGGAAAAGGCCGGGGAATAGAAGATATTCTGTTTCAGGAAGTAAGGTCGCAGGTCGTTTGCGACATAACCCTGGATCGATTTCACCACGTCGACCAGAAGAGTCAGGTCCTCGTTGGCGCGGTCATACACTTGCTGTTTGGTGAATATGTATACACTCGGTGCGGCGATTGCGATGCTGCAGATATACATGATGACCAGAGCAAGGTTGAATTTTTTTGACAAGCTTTTGAATTTTTGTCCTGAAGAACTTGTTTCTGCCATTTTCCTTCCCTCCACGTTAGCGATTACGCCTCGATAGTACCGCGGGACAGAGGTGGCGGCCGCTTCCGAATGCGAGAATTTGCAAATGTTCAATTGTTTATCCAGCAGGGCCGCCTGGCTCGAGTCCTCGGTTCGGGGTGCAGCGTGGGCACCCGCCAGGCCAGCCATGCCTTAGCGTTGCGTATCTGGCATGCGGCCGCCTAACTGATTATCTTGTGTGAGGGGCGACGGCGAGCGCCGGCTAGCCTGGAACCGGGGGTGAGACGAGTGGCAATAGACTGATGTGGTCCTGGGCGGCATTGCGCAAACGTGCGCTTCCGTCGGTCCGCGGTGTTCCGCAGAACCTGTGGAACGATGTGCTCGGCGGCCTTCCGGTATTGGCGCGGCTGCCCGCGAGTGATCGCTCCCGGCTGCATCAGCTGGCCTCGGCGCTGTTGAAGAAGAAGGGGTTTGTTCCGGTGGGGGGTATCCAGCTCACGGAGAGGATGAAAGTTGTGGTGGCGGCCCTGGCCTGTCTGCCGATCCTCCGCCTCGACCTGCGCTGGTATCGAGACTGGAGGTCGATCGTGATCTATCCTGGCGAGTTTGTCGCGCCGCGCCGCGCTGTCGATGACGCGGGAGTCCACCACGAATGGGAAGAGGTGCTGAGCGGCGAGTCGCGCAACCAGGGGCCGGTGTGCCTTTCTTGGGGCGACGTCGAGGCCTCGGTGCGGCTGGACGGCTATAATGTAGTGATCCACGAGATGGCGCATATGCTCGATATGCGTAACGGTGAACCCAACGGATTTCCACCCCTGCATGGGGGCCTGGACGCGAAACTATGGACCCGCGTTTTCACTGCGGCATTCGAGGATCTGCGGCACGAGGCGGAGACAGGAGGCCAGATGAGCATCGACGCCTATGCTATCGAGGATCCAGCAGAGTTCTTCGCTGTTACGAGTGAATATTTTTTCGAGCTGCCGCAGCGGTTGGCGTGGCGCTTGCCCCAGGTCTATGATCTGTTGGCGGCATTCTATCGCCAGGATCCGCTGCGCCAAGCGTCCGCTTGAGTAAGACGACCGCTTGCAGCGCGGGCCAGGTTGCGGGGGCATAACGACAGGAAAGGGCTATGGTGATCAATAAGTATAAGGCGCAGGGGATGGGCGCAGGGCATTACGCGGCGGATCTGGATGCGGGTCCGGACGAGACCTACGATGCGGAATTCGAGGCCCTGGTGCGTCAGCTACTGATCAAGGTCGGCGAGGATCCGGACCGCGAAGGCTTGCTCCGCACACCATTGCGCGTGGCCAAGGCGATGGAGTTCCTCACCAGCGGGTATGGATTGACCACCGAGCAGGTGGTGCGCGATGCCGTGTTCCACGAGGAATGCAAGGAGATGGTCGTGGTGCGCGAAATCGAATTTTATTCCTTGTGCGAGCATCATATGCTGCCCTTCTTCGGTCGCGCGCATGTCGGCTACCTGCCGCAGGGCAAGGTCGTAGGCTTGAGCAAGGTCGCCCGCGTCGTGGATGCCTTTGCGCGGCGTCTCCAGGTGCAGGAACGGCTCACCAACCAGATCGCGGACGGGCTCATGGATGTGCTCGAACCCCACGGCGTAGCCGTGGTCATGGAGGCGAGCCACACCTGTATGATGATGCGCGGCGTTCAGAAGCAGAACAGCAGCACGGTCACCAGCGCCATGCGCGGCACCTTCGAGCACGATGCCCGCACCCGG
>JAHEIA010000355.1 GCA_024639625.1 Chromatiales bacterium | reverse complement strand
GTCGGTGTCTACCTCGTGTTCGCCACCCTGATCATCCCCGCCCTGTCGGTACGCCGTGCAGGGAAACATGCCTTATTCGCGGCCTATGTGCTGGGTATCGCAAGCTATGCCGTGGGCTTAGTCGTGTCTGCACTACTGGATCTCCCTTCCGGCGCGGTGATTGTCTGGTTGTTGGCCCTGTTCGGTTTGGTCGGTTCACTGCTGATCGAACGGTTCACCAGAACAAACCCAGGCGTCAGCCCGAAGCTCGATGCGGGGTAGTTGCGGCAGGGACGTTTTCAGCGCCGCGCTTATGACAGGTCGTAATGTTTTTCTACCGCTTCTACGACCTCCCAGGTACAGCTCAGCCCAGCGGGAAAGGTCACCAGATCGCCGCGGCGGAATTCCTGCGGCTCTCCGCCGGCTTCCGGGGTTACGATCACCTTGCCGCGGAGGAAATAACAGGTTTCCTGCCGCTCGTAGTGCCAGGGAAAGGTGGATGGCTCCTTGGTCCAGATCGGCCAGTCGTAGACGCCCAGCACCTCTAGCTTCATGGGGGAAGGTTTGTGCTCGCAGAGTATGGATTTCATCGGTGGATCCTGCTAAGAGTGGCATTGAGGTTGCTCAGTGTAGCAAAGCCACTGTGGGTGACGCCCTGTTCGCCGAATCGCAACAGCATGGACCAAGAATTGTACCTTCTCGCTGAGCGCCTGGGGCAGAGGCTGCAGGCGCTCGGAACGACCCTCGCGGCAGCAGAGTCTTGCACCGGCGGTTGGCTGGCCAAGACCCTAACCGACGTCCCCGGCAGTAGCCAATGGTTCGACCGCGGCTTTGTCACCTATAGCAATCGGTCGAAACAGGAGATGCTGGGGGTCTTGGCGGAAACGCTCGACACCCAGGGGGCGGTGAGCGAAGGCACTGTGCGTGAGATGGCCGAAGGGGCTTTGCGCAACAGTGCCGCGAATTTTTCTCTGGCGATTAGCGGTGTCGCGGGTCCCGGCGGCGGTACACCGGACAAACCGGTTGGCAGCGTCTGGTTCGCATGGGGCTGCCGCGGCCGTGAAACCGCAGCGCAACAGCGCTGCTTCAGCGGTGAGCGTGAAACGGTGCGCCGACAGGCGGTGCGTTTCGCCCTCTTGCGCCTGCTGGAACTGGCCGATGCCGAAGTCTAGCCGGCGGATGTTCTTTGCCCTCTGGCCGGATGAGGATCTGCGCCTGTCCCTGCATTCCTTGGCGGCCGAGCTGTCCGCCGGGCGCGGCCGGGCGACCCACGTCTCCGACCTGCACGCGACCCTGGTGTTCCTGGGGGATGTGCCGGAACAAGGGTTGGCCTGTATCGAACAGGCGGCACGGGGGGTAGCAGCGCCTGTCTTCGATCTGACGCTTAACCGGGTAGGCTATTGGCCGCGCCCGCGGATCTTGTGGTGCGGTCCCGGCGAGGCGCCGCAGGTCTTGATCGCTTTGGTGGCGGATCTCCAGCGCAATCTGCAAGGCTGCGGGTTCGCGCCCGAGCGCAGGCCCTATGCCGCCCATGTTACCCTGG
Source organism: Chromatiales bacterium (assembly GCA_024639625.1). GTDB lineage: Bacteria > Pseudomonadota > Gammaproteobacteria > Chromatiales > Chromatiaceae > JAHEIA01. Next base: position 2,554 of record JAHEIA010000355.1, on the reverse strand, counting down.
CCCGCAAACTGGGCAAGGCGCAGCCGCGCGCCCTGGAGCGTCCGCTGAACTGGCGGGTCAGGGAATTCGTGCTCGCGGAGTCGCGTCCGGGCGGCGAGGCGCCACACTATCGGGTGGTCGGAATCTGGCCTTTGGGCGCTGCGGGGCCGTGAGGTGGGTTACGTGCCCGAATGGGCTGTGGGATAATGCCGCGCTACATCAACGACTAGCCTGCAACCAGGGATTCGGGGCGGGTACAAGCCCTGAGGACGAGGAGGGAAGTGTATGGACGACAACCGCAAAAAGGCGCTGGGCGCCGCTTTGCAGCAGATCGAGAAGCAGTTCGGCAAGGGGTCCATCATGCGCATGGGGGATACCCGGGCGGTGGGCAACTTGGATGTGGTCTCGACCGGATCGCTGGCCTTGGATATTGCTCTAGGCGTTGGCGGTCTGCCCCGGGGCCGGGTGGTGGAGGTCTATGGCCCGGAATCCTCCGGAAAGACCACGCTCACCCTACATGTCGTGGCGGCGGCGCAGAAGCTGGGTGGTACTGCCGCCTTCGTAGATGCGGAGCATGCGTTGGATCCAGCCTATGCCGAGAAGCTCGGGGTGGCGATCGACGATCTCCTGGTTTCGCAGCCGGATACCGGGGAACAGGCGCTGGAGATTACCGATATGCTGGTGCGGTCCGGGGCGGTCGATGTGATCGTGGTGGACTCGGTGGCGGCTCTCACCCCCAAAGCCGAGATCGAGGGTGAGATGGGGGATTCCCACATGGGTCTCCAGGCCCGGCTGATGTCCCAGGCGTTGCGCAAACTCACGGCCAATATCAAAAGAACCAATACCCTGGTGATCTTCATCAACCAGATTCGCATGAAGATCGGGGTCATGTTCGGCAACCCGGAGACCACGACCGGCGGTAATGCCCTCAAGTTCTACTCTTCCGTGCGTCTGGATATCCGCCGTATCGGATCGATCAAGAAGGGTGACGAGATCATCGGCAGCGAAACCAAGGTCAAGGTGGTGAAGAACAAGGTGGCGCCGCCCTTTAAAAAGGTGGTATTCGACATTCTCTACGGCGAGGGCATCTCCCGGGAGAGCGAACTCATCGAACTCGGGGTGCAGCAGGGTCTGATCAACAAGTCGGGGGCCTGGTACAGCTACAAAGGGGATCGCATCGGCCAAGGCAAGGACAACGTGCGTGGTTTTCTCAAAGAGCACGGGGAAGTGGCCCGGGAGATCGAGGAGCAGATTCGTGCCAAACTGTTGCCGAGCGTTGATGAGGTTGGCGACGAGCCGGCAGCGATCGAGGCGGAAGCCTGAGCGATAGCGATGACATTGCCCGCGCGGCGCTCAGGCTGCTTGCTGCGCGGGAGCATTCGCGGGAAGAGTTGCGCACCAAGTTAGGCCAACGGGGGTTCGCGGGCGATACGCTGGATCGGGTTTTGCGTTCGCTAGTCGAGCAGGGCTACTTGAGCGACGAGCGCTTTGCCGAGGCGTACGTCGAAAGCCGGATCGGGCGCGGTTTCGGACCGTTGCGGATCCGCGCGGGACTGCGCCAGCGGGGCGTGGCGGATGCGTTGGCCGAGAATGCCATGGACCAGGTCGCCGACCGCTGGCGCACGGAAATGCGGGCGGCTCACGATAAGAAGTTTGGTAGTCGGCCCGCCGCGGACCGGAAAGAACGCTTGCGTCGAGCGCGGTTTTTGGAATATCGCGGATTCCCGGTTGAATGGGTGCGCCGTTTCTTGTTCGACGAGGAATGAGCCCCGTGCCGCCAGTTTTCGGGATGTGTAGATCAACCATAAACATTGCGACATAGCCTCCGCCGATGAAGAGCAGTGCACAGTTGAGAATGGATTTTCTGGAATTCTTCCGCGCGCGCGGCCATGAGGTCGTGCCCAGCAGCCCCCTGTTGCCGCATGACGATCCGACCCTGTTGTTCACCAATGCGGGGATGGTGCAGTTCAAGGATGTGTTCCTGGGACGTGAAAAACGCTCCTACACCCGTGCCGCGAGTTCGCAGCGCTGTGTGCGGGCGGGGGGCAAGCACAACGATTTGGAAAACGTGGGCTACACCGCCCGGCACCACACCTTCTTCGAGATGTTGGGCAACTTCAGCTTTGGCGACTACTTCAAGCGCGACGCGATCACCTTCGCTTGGGATTTCTTGACCGGGGTTTTGCGGCTGCCGCCGGAACGGCTTTGGATCACGGTGTTCGAAGAGGATGACGAGGCGGCGGACATCTGGCTCAAGGAAATCGGAATCGACCCCGGGCGCTTCACACGCATCGGCGCCAAAGACAATTTCTGGGCGATGGGAGACACGGGTCCCTGCGGACCCTGCTCCGAGATCTTCTACGATCACGGGTCCGCGATCGCGGGCGGACCTCCGGGGTCGCCGGACGAGGAAGGCGACCGCTACATCGAGATCTGGAACCTGGTCTTCATGCAATACAACCGGGCGGCGGACGGCACCCTGACCCCATTGCCCAAGCCCTCGGTGGATACCGGTATGGGGCTGGAGCGCCTGGCCGCGGTGATGCAGGGGGTGCATAGCAATTATGAGATCGAT
>JAHEIA010000354.1 GCA_024639625.1 Chromatiales bacterium | reverse complement strand
TTCCTGCGGGCCAAGCAATTGGGGCCCAGCGCCGGCTACTACCGCTTCACCCGTGACGGCCGAGCCTGGTTCGCCGCGTTCTACGGTCGCTTCGCTACCCGACTGCAGGCAGAGCAAGAGGCCAAGGCGCTGCAGCGACGGATGCCCGACGAAAGCCCCTGGCTGCGTTCCTTCGGAGACCTCCAGCAACTGCTTCGAGCGAGCCGCAAAGGCTAAGCGACCCACACGCCCGTTTGCCCAACCCGAAAACCGCGCCAGTTCCATTTGGTCTAGAATGGTTTCTACGGTGATGTGGCACCACCAGCGCCCGGCAGGAACACTCGTTCCCAGCGGCGGCGGGCGAACCACTTTCCGAGAAAAATTACCGCCTACGGACTACGAACCGAGATCATGACGCAGATCAGCCGCTACTTTGACATCAAACGAGATTCGCACGGCCGCGAATACATGGAGACCTATCTGGACGGGATCGCCCTGTTGCGACTGGTGATGACCAACAAAGGCACCGCGTTTCCGCAGGACGAGCGCGTCGCTCTGGGCCTCGACGGTCTGCTGCCGCCTCAGGTGCATACCCTGGAACAGCAGATGGATAGGGTCTATCACGGGTTTCTCCGGGAACCCGATCCCTTGGCCAAGTACCAGTTTCTGCGGGCTCTGCAGGAACGCATCGAGATTCTGTATTACGCCCTGGTCGAGCGGCATTTGGAAGAAATGCTGCCAATCATCTACACGCCGACGGTAGGCCAGGCGATCCAGGAGTTCAGCGCCCGTTACCAAAGCCCGCGCGGCCTCTCCTTCTCGCCGGTCAACATCGACCGGGCTACCCAAGTGGTGAGCAACTACCCGTGGAACGATGTGCGCATGATCGTGGCCACGGACTCGTCCGCCATCCTCGGATTGGGCGACCAGGGTTACGGCGGCCTCGCGATCACGATCGGCAAGCTGTCGATCTACACGGTAGGTGGTGGGGTCAGCCCGTTCCATACCCTGCCGGTCAAACTCGACGTCGGGACCAACCGGCTCGACCTGATCAACGACCCCCTCTACTTAGGAGTCCGGCAGCGCCGTCTGCGGGGCGAGGCCTATCTGGAATTCCTCGACAAGTTCGTGGACTCCGTGCTCGCACGCTGGCCCAAGACGGTCATTCAGTGGGAGGACCTGTCGAAAGACGTGGCCTTCAAGGTGCTGGAGCGCTATCGGGACCGCTTGCCCAGCTTCAACGATGACATCCAGGGAACCGGGGCCGTCGCTCTCGCCGGCGTACTCTCAGCGTGTCGCCTGAAAAAGGAGGACCTCAAGGATCAACGCATGATGGTGCTCGGCGCTGGCGCCGGCGGCATCGGCGTGGCCTGGGCCTTGATCGAGGGGCTGGTACGTGAGGGTCTGACCCGGGACGAGGCGGGTGCCCGGGTCCTGGTCCTCGACTCGCGCGGGCTATTGGTCGAGGGGCGAGCGATGGACGCCTACAAGGCGCCGTACGCGCAAACCGCCGAGGCGATTGCCGGCTGGCGCTGCGACGGAGCGATCCCGACGCTCATGGAGGTGATCGAGAACGCCGGGGTGACGGTTCTGTTGGGACTCAGCGGACAGGCGGGAGCGTTCAACCGGCCCATCGTCGAAGCGGTTAGCCGCAACACGGCTCGACCGGTGATCTTCCCACTGTCCAACCCGACCTCTATTGCCGAGGCCCTGCCGGAAGATGTCTTCGAATGGACCCAGGGCAGAGCGATCGTAGCCACCGGCAGCCCTTTCGAGGACGTGACCTATGATGGCAGGACCTACCCGATCGGACAGGGCAACAATGCCTTCATATTTCCCGGCCTTGGTTTCGCCAGTATTCTTTCGGAAGCGAGCCGGATCACGGACGCCATGGTGCTGGAATCCGCCTACGCCCTGGCGGACTACACGACCGCCCGTCACCTCGAGTCCGGCTGGGTCTATCCTCCGGTCAAGGAGCTTCAGGAAGTCAGCATCCGGGTCGCCAGCCGGGTGATGGCGTGCGCCATCGAGGAGGGTGTGGCACAGAAGCAGGGTCTGGAGAACGTTGATTGCGACGCCTATCTGCGGCGACGCTTCTGGCGACCCCGCTACCTTCCTTTCGTGCGGGGTACCTGAGCCGCCGTCGATCCGGCGCATTCCCGGCACGACTTCGAATACGTCAGACCCAACGAAGTGGGGTAGATTAGGGTCCAACGAGGTTCACGTCGCTCGCAATGTCTAGGTCGCCGGCGACGGCGCATCCCCCAGGCGGTGGGCTGCGCCGTCAATGGTCTCCCGAACGCCTCGCCAGGTCGGCGAGCAGACGGCGAAACTCTGCGTTGTTTCGCAACAACTCGCGCCCCGCCTCGATCACCCGATCGACCTGTTCGTCACTCAGTTTGAAGCTGGTGGGAATCCGGTTGAAGAAGCTCCGCGTACCCGGATCCTCGACATCACGGAAGCTAAGTTCGATGAAATAGGATGTCACTGGGCGTTCGGGTGTCGACACCTCTTTCGCCCAATCCCGCAGGCTCTTCTCCATCAGCGCGAGCGTTGCCGCGTTGTACCTGTGAAGCTGGATATCCGTCACCGCATTGACGGTTTCCTCCAACGAAGGCTGTTTGCTTCCCGCGTCCATAACCGGCTCCGGATCCGTCGAGGCATTCACCGTGATCAGTACGATCTGGCCTCGCACTTGACGCTTCAGCTTTGCTAAAAACTCGGTTGGACCACCCGCCAGTTCTATGACGTCATAGATCGCACGCAGACCCAGGTTGTCGGTAATGCCACCATCCACGAAATGCGCGTACTTGCGCTTATCCCGATCGAAATAGGTGCGCAGGCCATCGGCGAGCAAGGCCATCTGGGGGTCGTGAGCGCCCTTCTGTTCAGCGGCCACCAGCCAGTCGGGAATTTCATTATCGCAATCCGGGTAGTTGCGCACCACCACCGGATGGAAGAGCACCGGCACCGCCGAAGACGCCGTAACCGCGCGTGCCAGCGGAAACGCTGACAGATCGGAGCACAGAAGATTGAAATACTCCTGTACGAAAGAGAAGCGGACTCCATAGCCGAGATCCGAGGCGTTGATCAGAATAAGCGGGCCGCCCGCCCTCTTCAGGTCCGCGAAGGTGGCCCCGCGGAACACGGCCTGCTCATAATAGTCGACCGCCATCTCGGTCCGACCGGTCGAACGGAACCACCCGAGGGGGTTGAGTAGCCCGCGAAGCAGGGCCCCCTCGACATCGCGGCGAAGGAACACCTGCTCGAAGTCCTCGAACATCTGATCTCCATGAAGTCCGAAATAGGCCGCCGTAAAGCTGCCGCCGGAGACCGAACTGATCACGTCGACCTCGTCCAGGAGGCGTTCGGAGTGCTTCCCGATGCCGATGCGGGTATCGCGCAACTCCTGCATCACACCGTAGGACAATGCGGCGGCCCGGGTGCCACCCCCGGAAAAGGCGACTAGCAAACCGAGATCATCGTCCTGCCGCTCCCCGCGGAAGGCGCGGACCGAATACGCGTCCGAAGCGTCGGCAGGCGTATTCGGCTGGTTCTCCACTACGCCATAAGAGGCGCAGCCGGACACCAGCAGTAATGCGAGTACGATCGACAGCCACCGCTGCATAAGCGTCTCTCCATTTCTTGTTGGCAACCTAGAGACTTGAAGGATAAGGATCATTTGTCCTGCGCGCCATCGTAACCCACGAAGCCGCTATTGGGCGTTGCTCGGCAACGGGGACCCGTCAGCGGAAGAGCAAGAAAGCCTCTCCGAGCAGTGTAGATCACCGGTCTGCAACATCCCTTTCGGCTACACCCCGGGGGATACAGCGCACAGTGGCTGTATGGCTGCACACAGGGCGTGAATATCGCACAAAACCCGGGTGCAAAGGATCACGGCCGCGGTTGACGGCGGGGCCTATCATTTCCTCCAACACGGACGCACTGGCGAACGTGCAACCAACCACAAACCCTTAGGAGGAACGAACCATGAAACTGACCCACATCGCCGCCGCCCTTTCCACTGTCGTGCTGCTGGCCAGCCCGCTGGCCCACGCCGGCTCCACCGTCATCGGCAGCGTCAAGTCCGACGTGCGC
>JAHEIA010000353.1 GCA_024639625.1 Chromatiales bacterium | reverse complement strand
CGCATCTGAGGACGGCGAGATGGTGATCCGCCCGATGATGTATCTGGCGCTCTCCTATGACCACCGGATAATCGACGGGCGCGAGGCGGTGCAATTCCTGGTTGCCATCAAGCAGACCCTGGAGGATCCCGCACGCCTGTTGCTCCAGGTTTAACAAATTCTTTCCATCGAAACCCCGAGGTCGCCGCCCATGAGCGTCATCCGTGAGGAGGATTTTATCCAGAGTATCGCCGACGCGCTGCAGTTCATCTCCTACTATCATCCGACGGACTACATTCAGGCCCTGGGCCAGGCCTGGCAACGCGAGGAATCCCCCGCGGCGAAGGATGCGATGGCGCAGATCCTGGTGAACTCCCGTATGTGCGCGGAAGGCCGACGACCGATCTGCCAGGACACCGGCTTGGTCGTCGTCATGCTAAAGGTCGGCATGGAGGTTCGCTGGACGAGTCGTCTCAGTGTCGAGGAGATGGTCAATGAGGGAGTGCGCCGGGCCTATACCGACCCGAACAATATACTCCGCGCCTCCATGGTGTCCGACCCACTGGGAGAGCGCAGGAATACCGGAGACAACACCCCGGCGATACTGCATGCGGAACTGGTGCCAGGAGATCAATTGGAGGTCCGATTGGCTGCAAAGGGCGGTGGCTCGGAGAACAAGGCTCGGTTTACGGTGCTGAATCCTAGCGCCAGCCTAGTGGATTGGGTGCTGGAAACCGTCCCCACCCTCGGCGCCGGCTGGTGTCCCCCGGGGATCCTTGGAATCGGCGTTGGCGGCAGCGCGGAAAAGGCCATGCTGTTGGCGAAAGAGTCTCTCCTCGAACCGATCGATATCCAACAACTACAGCAGCGCGGACCCAACAGCCGGCTAGACGAACTGCGCCTGGAACTCTACGAGAAGGTCAACGCCCTGGGCATCGGCGCCCAAGGCCTGGGGGGGCTCACCACCGTACTCGACGTGAAGATCCGCGATTACCCGACGCATGCCGCCTCGCTGCCGGTCGGGCTGATTCCGAATTGTGCCGCCACGCGGCACCTGGAATTCACTCTCGACGGCTCGGGGCCCGCCGATTTCCTGCCGCCGCGAACGGAAGATTGGCCGGATATTCAATGGGAGATCGGACCGGAAGCCAGAAGAGTCGACCTGAACAGCGTTACGCGCGAAGAGGTCGCCGCTTGGCAGCCCGGGGAGCGGCTGCTGCTATCGGGCAAGATGCTGACCGGTCGCGATGCCGCCCACAAGCGCCTTGCGGACCTGATCGCCCGCGGGGAGCCGCTGCCCTCCGGGGTCGATTTCCGCGGCCGGTTCATCTACTACGTGGGCCCGGTCGACCCGGTGCGCGAAGAAGTCGTGGGCCCGGCGGGACCGACGACCGCGACCCGCATGGACCGCTTTACCGAAATGATGCTGGCGGAGACGGGGCTCGTCGGGATGATCGGCAAAGCCGAGCGAGGCCCGGCGGCCATAGAAGCGATCAAGCGTCACGGCGCAGTTTATCTGATGGCGGTCGGCGGCGCGGCATATCTGGTCTCGAAGGCGATCCGCTCCACCCGTGTGGTGGCATTTGCGGACCTCGGAATGGAGGCAATCCGCGAGTTTGAGGTCCAGGATATGCCGGTGACCGTGGCCGTAGACAGTCGGGGACAATCGGTTCACCAAAGCGGACCACGAGAGTGGCGTATGCGTATCGGCAAGATCCCTGTATCCGCACCCTGAGTCGTGCAGCCTTCCGCCCACCGAACGGAGAATCCATGGACCAATACCGCGCATTCCGCATCTACAACGAAGAAGGCAAGCACCGGGCCGGAGTCGAGTTGCTGCGACTGGCAGAGCCCGGCCCAGGCGAGGTACAGCTCCGCACCCACTACTCCAGCGTCAACTACAAGGATGCCCTAGCCGGCACCGGGAGCGGCAAGATCCTGCGCTCCTTCCCACTGACCGGCGGCATCGACTGTGGAGGAGTAATCAGCCGATCGCGGGCCGACGGGTTGCGCGAGGGCGACGAGGTCATCGTGACCGGGTACGGGCTCGGCGTCAGCCACGATGGCGGGTACGCCGAGATGGTGACTGTTCCGGCAGCCTGGGTGATCCCGAAACCGGCCGGCTTGAGCCTGTTCGAGTCGATGTTGCTAGGGACCGCCGGGTTTACCGCAGCGCTCGCCCTGTACCGCATGGAAACCAATGGGCAGCACCCGGAATTGGGCCCTGTTGTGGTGACCGGCGCCAGTGGCGGGGTCGGTTCCCTGGCGGTCAACCTGCTGTATGACCGCGGCTACGAGGTCGCCGCGGTGAGCGGAAAACCGCAGGCCCGCGAATTATTGCAGGCCTTGGGGGCAAACCGAATCCTGCAACGCGGAGAACTTCCCATCGGCGAGCGGCCCTTGGAAAAGGCGATCTGGGGCGGGGCTGTCGATAGCGTAGGTGGCGAGGTGTTAGCCGGTCTTACCCGCAGCGTCGCACCCTGGGGCAACATCGCCAGCATCGGCTTGGCGGGCGGGGTGGCCCTGAAGACCACGGTAATGCCCTTCATCCTGCGCGGAATCAGCCTCCTCGGCATCGATTCGGTGGAATGCCGCCACGAACTGAGGATGCGCCTCTGGTCGGATCTCGCCGGCGAACACCGCCCCTCAGGACTCCAGCGGACCCTCGCACGCACCATCCCCCTCTCGGAACTCGCCGCGGGCCTCGAGGACCTGCTCGCCGGACGAGTCGTGGGACGCATCGTAGTCGATACCCGCGACAACCCGCCTGCTACGTCCTAGGCGCGCATCCAATCCCCGATTCGGTTGGCGGGAGTCCCGCCGCCGGTGACCCGCCGCTAGCTGTGATGGACCTCGCCGTCCCGGTAATGTACGTCGGTCCAGCACTTGGGCAATGGCTCTCCCGAAAGAAATACCAGATCCAACTTGTTGAACTTCTCCGGATCCTGCAACTCTTCTCCTGCATTGAAGCGCCCCACCAATTTCTCATGCAGCGGATTGAACAGATCGTTCAGGCTAAGTACCTCAACCAGCTTTCCGTTAGTGCGTTGTTTCAGAAACATCGACTACCTCCTCTGCGAACTGCGCATCGTTCTTTTGGTTTCCACCTTAAGTATGCAGCGCGCCCGGGGCTTTACAAGGTACCGCGGACTGTCTGCCGCGAGGGCACCGGCTCGCTCCACCGCAGTCAGGCGCTCCCGGCCGGGCGCTCGTCCGGCGTATAGGTCTTGATCGACAGCGCGTGCAATTCGCCACTGCGGATCTGCTCGTCCACGGTGGCATAGACCATGCGCTGTTTCTCCAGCAAGGATTTCCCGCGGAACTCCGAACTGACGACCAGCGCCTCGAAGTGACTGCCGTCGCCGGTGACCTCGACCTCGGCCCCGGGGATTCCCGCCTCGATAAGGCGAGCGACTGCTTCTGTTTCCATGTGCGCAACTCTCTCTGTGCTTGGTTTGCCGATATCCGGCCGCGAGGCGGTCTTACGTCTCGCGGCGGCGCATTCATAACTCACGGGTAGCAAGGAATCGCAACTCCGGCCAGCGCTCCACGGTCAGGTCCAGATTTACCCGCGTTGGGGCCAGGTAGACGAGCTGGCCGTCGCCGTCCTCCGCCAGATTCTCATAGGCCTTGTCGCGAAACCTCTGGCGCAGCTTGGCATCGGGGAAGACCACCCAGCGGGCCGTGGCAATAGAAACCGGTTCCACCACTGCGTCTACCCCGTATTCGTCCTTGAGACGCTGAGCGGCCACGTCGAACTGGAGATGACCTACCGCGCCCAGGATGATGTCGTTGTTGCGCAACGGCCGAAACACCTGGGTTGCACCCTCCTCGCAGAGCTGCATGACCCCCTTCTGCAAGGCCTTCAGGCGCAGCGGGTCCTTGAGCACCACCCGCCGAAACAGCTCCGGGGCGAAATACGGGATGCCGATATACTTCAGGGCCTCACCGTCCGTGAAAGTATCGCCGATCTGGATGGTACCGTGATTGTGCAGGCCGATGATGTCCCCGGGCCAGGCCTCTTCTACATGACGCCGCTCGTCGGCCTGGAAGGTCAGTGCGTTGCTCACCTGAACGTTCTTGGCAATGCGTACATGGC